>DAOWID010000380.1 GCA_030641115.1 Planctomycetota bacterium
ACCCTGGCGTGAACGTGCTATAATCCCTGCACCGGCCAGATTCTTCGGCTTCGCCTCAGACGGTGTCCTGAGCTTGCCGAAGGAATGACAGGTAATCGCCAAGAGTTATTCGGATAGGCACTTGGTGTCCTCGAAAAGGAACTTGACCTTGATCCCGCTGTCTGCACTGAGTCTTTCCTCCGCCAATTCGAATCCCCGCCGCTGTTGCAGACTTATGGGTGCCTTCTTGCCGCTCAGCGGCAACATCACACCGATTCTGACAGTCGTTGGTGGCTCGCCGGACCTGTGAAGGACGGATTCAGCAATGGGGGTCAACTGTACTTTTCTGAATTCAACTTCGGAACCTTCCGCCTGCAGGGCAATCTGGCCTTTTTCCGCGGTACAATCAAAGCCGTGATTGACCAGATCACCATTGACCCAAACCTTAATAGAGTTATTGAGGCATTCAATAACCATCGTATTCCATTCGCCAACGGGCTTTTCGGAGTCATCAGTCAGATTAAGAATTCGACGGGCTTTCCCTTCCGTCACCCCCCATTTGTCCTTGGGCCCCCGCCGGCTTACCATATCGGGTACGCTGATGTCTTCCACAATACACCAAAAGTCGCCGGCATTCTTGTGGTGCATTTGCACCTCGATAGACTTGGGAAACATGCGGTAAAGAGCGCGCGGGGTTGAGGCGTGAACCAGGACGCCGCAGTTTCCAGGCTTGCCGGCAAAACGGTATTGAACCTCGAGCCGGTAGTTCTGATAGACTGCATCGCTAATTAGGTGCCCATTAGGCGTGCCCACGCTGACGAGCAAGCCGTTACGAACAATGAACGGGCTTTTCACGTTTGGGTCATTATCCATCTTGGGAACATCGACGTGCCATCCACTTAAGTCCCTGCCATTGAAGAGGTTTTCGGACTGACGTTGAGGCAGAGATCTGCAGGATAGAGTGGCCGTTGCGGCAATGGATACGATGATGAGTTTTTTCATAATATTGTCCTTCTTTCTGTTAGATGTCTTCAGGATTTTCTATATCACATAACGGGGCGGTTCACCGACGGCCTTTAGACCGTCCGAGTGAAACCGCTTGTTATCGCTTCAAATTATATCTTTATGCGAAACTCTTTCCACTGTTTTGCCGTTTTTGAATTTGATGAAAAGAATGAAACGCCAAAGAAGGCAGAGCTCCGGCAACAGAATAGCTGCACATGTAGCTTGTTTTTTATGATCCGGATCATTCTCATTGCGGCTTAGGACCTGCCATATAAAGACAGCTATTCCAACAATCAAGTAAGGTACAATGAAGATTACACAATCCATTTTATAATCCTCTCCGATAACGACTCATTATCTTCAAATAGTGCACTAAACGCCCTCTTGTTGAAACTAACAGTCAGGATGTGTTCGTTACAAGGAATATACAATGAAGAAGCGTGGTTTTCAAGGAAGGATTGTGCCGAAAGATAAGTTCACGTAAATCCAGAAATTTGCCGTCCAGACTGACAGCGTCCAACCATCGCGGTATGGCGGATCGACAAATTTGTTAGCGTCAGCGTGGTTGGTTACCCGCATGGCTCCGGCATCCCATGCGAGGACACGTCTTGTTCGCAAGGCGAGGACTCCGAGCAATGCCATCTTTGCGTCAGGCGGTCGCCGAAGTCCTTGACGAACTTAATAGTAATCCGGAGAACGATGTGACACTTCGTTTCCATGACCCATTGTCTAAAAATTTGTAACCGTTCACAGGGTTAAAACGGCGTTTATGGCTCGTTAGAGCAGTTTTAGTTGTTGAGCGAAGGCTTTTTTTGATGAGTTCTTTACGAGATAGTTGGCCCAATCGCCCATAGCAGCTCAAAATCGGCATATTTACCCTGTGAACGGTTACAAAAATTTACTCAAGGTAGCTTAGACACTCTGAAGCATCTGTGTGCTGAGAACCGTTCCTATCATGATATGGCAAGGGTTGAGGTATGAACAGACGATGACGCCACGGTGGTTCTGAAACGGAAATTTCTGCCTTTTGGTATGTTCGGCCACTATCCTGTCGAAAGAGCCCTGCCCAGTGGGACACAAAAAGTGCACAAATCAGACTTGAAACGAAAAGGGCCAAGAAATGAACAGAACAGGATTCAAGGTAACGATTATACTGGCTCTGGCTGTAGTGGTATTGGCCAGCCAGGCAACGGGCGGCCCACCCAAATCAGAGGTGGCCGAGCAGATGCAAGAGCGGATGCTCCAGCGCGCCGACACCAATAGAGACGGTGCCATCGACAAGGAGGAAGCGAAGAGGTTCGCCGAACAAATGGGCCAAGGTCGAGGCGGCCGATAGGGCAACGTGCTTGGCACGTGCCCGACGCGTACGAGTTGCTCTGTGCATCTATCTCTTCGGAGCCAATCCTCTTGTCCTCGACTGAACGAGAGCGATGAGACCCGCGAACTCGTCAGAAGCTTTT
Organism: Planctomycetota bacterium; assembly: GCA_030641115.1. GTDB lineage: Bacteria > Planctomycetota > Phycisphaerae > Sedimentisphaerales > Anaerobacaceae > DAOWID01. Next base: position 2,445 of record DAOWID010000380.1, read on the forward strand.
GGACCAATCCCACCAGCCAACCAGAAGCGTACTGAGCCGCGCATGAAGCACCCCTATTATGGCCCCATTTTCGCGCGTTGGCGCCTACAACTCTGCTACAACTCAAGAGGCCGTTATCTGCCAATTTGAAGAAATTGTTCTTTTCGTAAACTCCTTAGAAAAAAGGTTTTACAAAAATCCCAAAAATTGTAAACGTTTTCAATGTCCTCTTCCGTGGTGCAATTCTTGTTTACCTCGAAGACGCTCAAATAGTCCGGAATCATCGTTCAGTTCATATGCCCGGTTCCATAGACGGCGGCAACTTCAACCGAATAAGGCCGAGTTCCTGCCGTTGCCCGATTCTTCCCCCATCGCACAGAACCTGCAAGCCATTGCCTTTATGGTATTGCTTTCCGGTCTTGTCCCATATGACGGTGAGAACCCGGCCGTGATAAGGAACCCCTTCGAGACAGAAGTAGTCCCATGTGTTCTCCGGTACCAATGGGTGAACCACCAGTTCGTCAGCTCCGCCTTGAGGTCTTATCCCCACCAATCCGGTGATGATCAAATCACAGAAGCCAGAATGATTGTAATGCTCTGAGCAACTCTCTGACGACCAGGGTCGGATGTACCATTCTCCGGTAATAGGATGGCACCATTCTCCAATCATTGGAGTTGAGTCCTTGTAATGGGAGTAATGACATGACGTATATATCTTGAGGAGTCTGAAGTAGTCCTTCTTTGAGACGATATCCTGAGTATAGTTGTTGAGCAGGTTTGCCATTGCGACCAGAGTCTGGGTTGTGGCAAACGGCCAGCTTTGCCCATCCCAGGGGGTGTTGTCTTCCCTGGTCATGAACGTTGGGTCGCGACGTTCAGCGGTTGTTGGTCCGAATGGAGCGAAGAAACCCTTTGGATCCATCAGATGCTTCCATGCGATTTCATACCCGCCGTCGGGCAGGTTAAAGTACCACGGAATAAAGCCGATAGCCTCACGCGTTTTTACAGCGGCGATACCATCTTCTTTCTGATGCATCGTCTTGAAGAATTCGTCGTTCTTGTCCCACAGATTCTTCTGGACAGCGGCTTTGATCCGTCCTGCTTTGGTCTTGAATTCGTCAGCCAGCTTCTTCTCGCCTGCAAGATTGGCGATTTTCGAAATCGCCATGGCATCACCGTACATATAGGAGTTAATCGTGGGGCGCAAGCCATGTCCTCCTGCGGATTTTTCCATGCCGTCCTTGCCATCGTATTGGAAATACAAATCACCCCCAACATGATTACTTTGCTCCCACCCCTTGTAGTTCTGCACAAGATCAGGCAAAACGCCGATGACCCAGTTCTTATCTCCTGTTGCGAGGAATCGCCCATAGCAGGCGTCTGCAATCCAAAATGAGTATCGCCGAGGGTTAACCTCTTCGACTTTCTTACCCCTCTTACCTTTCTTGCTTCTATGGCCTTGCGACTTCGTGAACCAGTAGGCTACATAGTCATCCAGAACGCTGCTATTGCCAAGCCAGCGACCTTCGTACAAATGGTGACCGGCCGGGCAACAGATGGGAGCGCGCTTGATAAACTCACTGATGACGAATCGCCCGGACTGCTTCTTGATATGCTTTCTATACACCCACCACCGGTAGTAGTAGGTTTTCTCGATCTCTTTGTCCGGACAGTCGAAGAGCGGGCAGTTTTCGCTCACAAAGCTCCATGCCTTGGAATTTGGGAAAGCTGCATGGTCTGGATCTTTGTCACCGTCACTCTTATTGAATTGCTCTATGTAGTGCCGGTATGTTTTTGACTGCAAGACAGTGAGATCGGAGGCCTTCGCGGCTGTGTTAGCTCGACTTGTCCCTAAAAGTACCAAAACCGAAATCAGCGTGCCCTGGACCCAGAGTGTGAAGGAAACATTCATCTTTGTTTGCCTTTGTCTGTTCTGAATGAATTTGCCCGGAAACACAGCTTCATTGTTTACACTAACGTACTTTACGGTTGGCCCTGCCAGACAAAATAGTCCCGGATGGGTATAGTCGTTCAAACTCTTTCAACTCAACCAAATGGTCATACTGCGCCTCCTTTCAAACATGCTATCAGGCCTGTCCTGATCGATCCTACAAAGCATCGCTCGTAACGGTTCAAGATCAATCAGACAAAAGGTTCTACCGATAGTATCTGCGCTGGGCTTACGTGGACCAACGAGCCTATCCAATCGTTTGGGGATGCGAAGCGATGTCTCAATTGCATTCAAGCTTCCACGCCGAGTGGCAAACATCGCAAACGCACTCAACCAGACCAAAGCTGTGGGAATCCGGGGCTTGAGACGACGGTCGCTCAGGGTTGATACTGACCCGGAAAAGTCAAATACCTTGTCCATATACCGGCAAAACCTCGAAAACATCTTGCGCAGACCTCCTTGTCTTGTCCGCCTATGGCGGACTATTTACGGTCGGATTGCTTGGCTGCCAGGAAACGCTGCAAACACAGTTGCGATACTTCATTGGTTATTTGCTTAATCTGCTGATAGACCTCGACCCATGCGTGGATTGTCTGTTCCCAGTGTGGCGGTACATATATCATCTTTCGCTTTTGGCCGTCCTTGATGGACAGATACAGTGAAACATGCTTTTGTCCCCGCATGCATTTACATCCTGGATTGCCGCATGTCCGGGCCATAGTTACGAGGCTGCCGCACAGAAACCTGCGGTCGTGCAATAATTTGGCCAAACGAGAGCGTTTTTGGCGCTCTATTACTGAGACATGTCCTTGATGACGCATAGTCTACTCCTTAGTCAACCCATCTAATGTGAACGGATATAAACTATTATATCAGTTCAGGGGTAAAAAGTCAACTATTTTTCGAATGCGAATTTGCTCAGAACTCAGAGACCTCTCTAAAGGATTGATTTACAAGAACTTTTGGTCAAAAGAATTTCAAGATGCGGAACCGTTGTTCTCTGCGCAGCACTTGGAGAAAATGGGCCGCAAACTCACTGGTGGCCCCGACCTCCCAAATTGAGAACCCTGGCGGCAGATTTACACCCCAATACCATATTTTTTTACTACCTGTGACATAACGTTGTCACACCCCAAAGAAGAAATTGGCGGAATTGTATGCGCTAATCAATACTTGCCCCTGATACAGAGAGAATCACGACGATAGCAATGGAGCCATAGAGCCCGGCGGGGCCACCTGCGGGGGGTAGCCCTGCCGGGTCAACTTTTGAGCATTCCCACACGCTCGCAAAGCAGCCGCCAAGTGGAGTCCGGCATCCGCGATTTCGATCTGCGCACGGACCGCACATGGTCTGCATTCTCGACGGTCCGAATCACTCCTCAATAAATAGTGGTTCAACCCTCTTTAAGAACCACAAAAACCGCAAATTCGCCTTTCACAGGCACATGGATCGAGTTCCCCTCGCACTTGGTTTGGATGATGCAAGCACCGAAAAAATCCTGTGGGTCTTTCAAGCTAAAGGTTTCTCCATTTTGCAGGAAGGGCTTGGCTGCAACTTCAACCTCTTGCCTCTTGTCCCAATTATAGACTACCAGGTGGGCTCGGTTCCGGTCGAAGCGGTTAGGTAGAAGAACAGCTTTAACTCCTGTTGGGCGCGTTTGGCCCTTTCGGATGACAAGATTATCTTCCTGGACGACATTTCTATATCGAGTGATGTTTAGATCGCCATTGACTATCACGTTGTCACGAACCTCACAGTTTTCGTTGTACGGGGCAGTGTAGCCAATTCTCATGCTGACGTTATAGAGGTAGTTTCTGAACACGCGGATGTGCCGACTTGGTCTTCCACCACCAATCAAAAATGGCCCTTCGTTGAAACAGATGTTGTCTTCGACAAGGAAATTATTCACATACGCACGTTTAGAGCCGTAGGCGTGCATAGTATACGTACCATCGTACCGGCAGCTCATTATGCAATTTGAAATGACTTTGACGCCCTGGTCATTCTGGGTGTAAATGCAATGTCCGTGTCCGCGGTCGGTGCCAAGCCAGCCGTTATTGTAAATTATGCACCCGTATATCTCCGGGTCGATTTCGCCCTTCCAGCAACTGATACCCTGATTACAGTTATGGATAATCAGGTTTATGTACTTGCAGTTTTTTCCGCCGTGCATATGCAGGCCGCCCCACGGCCGATTGAGGTCCTGAGGATGTGATCCAGCGCTGACCGGCTCTTCCGGCAGCGGCTCCGACACAAATATCTCCAGATCGCGAATCCACACATGCGCGGACGGACTTTGCACTGAAAGCCCGCCATCTATCCTCACCCGCTGGCCTGGTACTGGCCGAATATGGATCGGACTGCCCGCCGTCCCTACCAAGCGAACCTCAAACAGCTCCTTGGGCCGACGTCTGTAGGTGCCACCAAGCAGATAGACCGTGTCACCAGGCGCGACTTTCTGTTTGCCGTCCAAAGCCGAAGTAATATCCCAGGGACTTTCTCGTGTGCCGGCGTTCGTGGGCTTACCATTAGGCCCAACGTACCACTGGCCCGCTGAACTAACCTGCGCCGCAAACAATAGAAACCACAAGATCAAGACACTATAAGATTTCATTATCAACACCTCCCATTAATTTGTCTTGAAATGCCTCTTCTGAAGGTCTTGGCCCGGCGATGGATTTTTCCTGGCACGAACAGTGATTTGTCAGGATCAACTTCGATCATACGTTAACCCGAACAGCATAAAGCACCAGAAATGCTCAGACTAAAATGGCCCTCTGGGAACGTTTGCCCTGCACTTTGGACATTCTTCTTGTTGACTAAACCATAAGGCATAAATAACGCCCGGTACGACCGCGCATAATAAAAGCCCGATGCAAACAAACAATGATAGGACATCTATGCGCCTCTTTTGGAATTGCCCCTCGTAGCTGCACCAGGGACACTTTAGATTAAGCCCACGCCCAGGTTCTTCGATAAATCCCATTTCGCAGCCCTCTCAGTTTTTCCATTTTGGTTAGTACAGCATTTCATAAATCTCTCGACTATGAGATTGCCGCGCCGACCTCCGGTCGGCTCGCAATGACAGTCAAAAGGCACTCACTGTCATTGCGAGGAGCGAAGCGACGAAGCAATCTCAACCAGCCATAGTCGAGGAACTTATGAAATGTAGTGTTAGATTCACTCAAAACCCTCTCCCTTTCAAACTTAAGTATCATTTTCTACTCGATACGCTTTCTGTACAGCCGGGTCTGCAAAGCGTTTTTCCAGGCGGTCCAATTTGAATCGCTCAACTCATTGTCAATCGCCGCTGTTACCTGGTTAACCTTGGCGTCCAAATCGTCAATGTAGTAGACCATAAAGGCCTCGGGCGTGGCAGGCAGCTTCGGCGAGCCAAACTCGTATTCGCCGTGGTGCGACAGAATAATATGGCCGAGAACGTCTAAAATCGACTTGTCAATCTGTGTGCCCTTGGCCACTAGCGCATCGGCCTTTCGGTTGATCATGAGAAGAGTTTGCGCTATGTGCCCGATTAGCTGGCCCGAATCGGTATATGAAAAGGCCATATCGTAGGCAAGCTCCTCGGTCTTGCCCATATCGTGCAGAAAAATGCCGGTCAGCACCAGATCGGCCTGCACCTGCGGATACATTGGCAGTATCGCCGTGGCCACCCGCAGCATATTGTGCGTATGCTCCAGCAGGCCGCCGATGCAATCATGGTGCAGCTTCATCCCACCCGGCGCCGTGCAGAACTTTTCCATCAGTTCGGCATCTGCCAAAAACGCCCCAACCAACGCCTTTAGTTGCGGATTCTTTATTCGCCCTACAATCTTTTTGACTTCCTCGAACATCTGTCCGGTGTCTTTGTCTGTTCGAGCCAGAAAATCCTCAACAGAGACTTTGCTCGCATCAACAACGCTGACGTTATTTATGATGATTTGCAGATTGTTTTGATATAGCTCGCTTCTTCCCTGGATGCGGACAAAGCCGGGCTTCGGCAACACCCTATAGATCGCCTCGGTTGCCTGCCACATTCGGCCGTTCAATTGCCCGGTGCGGTCACAAAGAAACATCGCAATATACAAATCGCCTCGCGTTGTGCTTCGCAGAATTGGCTCTTTGGCCATATAAATATCATCGACTGTCTCTCCCGGCTCAATCTCATTGATAAACTTGTGCGCCATTGCCTGCTCCATTAGCTGATGGTTGCCAGTTAGTAACTATGAATCAACGTACAATGATATTGCTGCGCCGGTACTTACGCAAGCCTCGATTATGCCGACCCACTCTACGAGCCTAACCCAACACCACGCAAAATAGTTGAGAAATCCAGCCGGCTCTCCGGATTTCGTATGCAAGAATGGACTCACTTGGGTCGTTGTCGCCCACCCGACCAATCAGCAATGACAACAGTAATGTTATCCGTGCCACCAGCGCTATTAGCAGCTTTCACAAGCGCTTCGCAGACCGCCTGACAGCCAGGGTTTTGGCCTAAAATCGCCGCGATAACCTCATCGGCCGCCAAATCTGTCAACCCGTCCGTACACAGCAGCAAACGGTCACCCCTTCTAAGAAGGAAGGAACGAATATACGGCTGCGCCCTTTCTTCCATGCCAATATAGCGGGTGATTTGACCTTGAGCGTCATGGTCCTCGGCCTCTTCGGGCTCGATTCGGCCCTCGTTCAACAGTTCGGACACAACGGAATGATCCTTTGTGAGCTGGCGCAGCTTGTTTCTACGAAAGCGATATATTCTGCTGTCACCAACATTGGCAATGTAAGCTCGTTCACCGATTAGCAGAGCAACTGCGACTGTGGCCCCCATGCCTTTGTACCCATTCTCACTCGTTCCCTCATCTGTCATCCATGATCTCTCATTTGTTTGACTTGCTACACCAAGCGCTGTTTGCACCAGGCACAGTAGTGCCAAAAAGTTGAATCTACGGACCAGCCACACCGTCCGCATATTTCAGGAAAAGGCCGGACCTGCCAGGGACGCTGAACCTTCCGGCGACACCACGGACAATAGCGCATGAAGCGCATCAGTTTCCCCTCGCAGTACTTGCAGTGGGCCTGATAGCGCACGCCGCTCGAACGAGTGGAACTTGGCGATTTAAAGCCCGGCCCATAACACCAGGGACAAAAACGCCACTCCGGCAAAACACCTTTATGGCAGCGCGGACAGATATGGCTCAACTGGCTGTTCCTATCGAAGCGGTTGCGCTCACTACCGCACCACGGGCAGATGAGCATGCTCTCAGCTATCGGCTCACCGCATTGCACGCATCTGAAAATGACCGGCAAGACTCTGTTGTACCGCTTGATAAAGGCCCCACGCCGCATCTTTTGCCAATCGAGCCTTTGCATTTCGGGCGATTTGAGAACAGACCCTGTTCGCAAGCCCCTTGGCATGGCCTCCAGCAGAGCCGTCAACATTTCTGCAGCATTGGCAAAACGCAGGTCAGGGTCGACCGACAAAGATTGTTTTAGAAATCTTACCATCGCCAAATTTGTGCGTTCGCGCAAACGTTTGTGCCCTCGGCAGGGC
>DAOWID010000315.1 GCA_030641115.1 Planctomycetota bacterium
TCAAAGCTGAACCTACCTTCTCGGATGCCATCGCAGCCGTACGCCGGCTGTTTTGGCAAAAGACTGTTTTTGCAAAGGCTTCGTATCGTAAGGGTTTCGAAAAACTATCGCCGAAAGTCAGGGATCTGCTGCTGGACTACCTGAGTCAGGCAGCGTGATTATTCCAAATGGCAAAAGTCGAGCTTAGTTGGCTTGTCGGCTCTTCTGCGGTGCCGCCTGATCCACTCCGTGTACACTTTTCTCCTTTTCAGCTTTCTTATGATGAACCTTGTCACCTCACCATGGTCAAACGCCATATCCTTTGGCAGTTTTTCAATATCGAACCAACTCGCCTTTGCCGCATCATCGCCAGCTCTTACTTGCGGCCTCCTCTTGGTCAGAAATCCCATAAAGGTTACCGTAAACACTCGTCCCCTCGGATCTCTGCCGCATTTGCTGAACGTATAGATCTGCTCCAGCGGCACGCCCGCCAGCCCCGTTTCTTCCTCCAATTCCCTGGCAACGGCGTCCTCAACCTCCTCATCCATATTGACAAACCCGCCGGGCAGGGCCCACTTGCCCCTGAAGGGCTCGTTCTTGCGGTTGACCAGCAGCAGTTTCACCTTACCCTCGAAAGACCCAAACACCGCAGCATCAGCCGCCACCATCGGCCTCGGCCAGTCATAAACATATTTTCCTTTTTTAGCCATAGTACATAAATCCGCTAAGGTTGTTTAGCCGTCGCCGCCCCGGCGACGCAATAATACTCTACCGCCGCAATCTTAGCGAGGGGTTATTTAGCCTCGCGTTTTACGCGGTTTTCTTCTTTTTCTTGGACTCAACTATTTTGCATTTGGCCATAATTGAGTTATATTTTAAATAAGGGTTCTTTCAACCACAAGACATTTCGAGAAGTAGTGATTGAATCGGTGCTTGATTTGCCCTGCAAGATTTAGTTCCAATCTTCGGCACTGGCTATTTGTGTCACATTAGAAGTTATCGGACATGAAAGTCCCTTGTGTAAATAGGGGCCAGCACTTTTGTTCCCGACATGGAAATCTCCGGCACCTCCGTAAGCACATAGAAGTTGATGAAACTTCCATCAAACTGTAGTTTTTCCGGGGGGGAACAAAATGGCAGCCGTAAAAAGTCTTCTCTACCCAAGGCGCTCGGGTAGTGTGCTTCTCATATCAATAATATTTCTGCTTATCTGTTCCGCGTTGGCCATCAGTACCGGCGCGTTGTGCAACACAAATGTACAGATTGCTGAGAATCATCGTAAAGCTAATCATGCAAGGGGCTGTGCTGAATCGGGACTTGAGATTGTCCGGCTCTGGATAAGTAACACTTCGATATCGGGCAAGACCCCAAACCAGCAAAGGTTTAGCGAATGGGCAACATCGTTCCAGTCGGTGGTCCCTGCTATGTCGAACGTTACGCTAATCTATGACGGTAACAGCCTAACTATTCCAAGCACAACGTTGGATTCAGCACAAGGCGGAAGCTTTTCAGCGGTGATTACACAGGCCGATGCCGACACCGTCCAGGTAGACGTTATCGGAGTGTGTGGCCCAATAATGCGGACCTTGCGCGTGAACTATGGCTTTGGAACCAGAGCACATTCAGTTTTTGACTTCGGAGTAGCAAGCAAAGGGGCTTTGTCTTTGTCTGGCAACGTAGAACTGGAGGGTGCAAATGTATCCATCGAGTCAAATGCCTACATAGAGAGCTGCGATTCGCTTCTGGCCCTGTCCATAATAGGTAATTCACACATAGGAGGCGATGTAAAGATTGTCAATCCTCTTGCTTATGTGGATTTGCAGGGTGGTCAAGCCGGCATAGGCGGCGAAACGGGTCAAGCTGCAGTAGATAATCACGTCACTTTCGGTGCCCCTCCCACCGAGTTCCCCGAACCTGATCCTTCCTCTTTTGAGCCTTACGTAGCCAATGTTGTAGATGCAAATACCGATACCAGTGCAGATGCGACGTTCGAAAACGTAAGGATATTAGCCGGCACTAACCCCACTTTTTCCGGCCATGTAACCTTGAAGGGTGTCGTCTTTATCGAGACGCCGAATGTAGTCACATTTACTGGAACCTCAGATGTAATAGGTGTCATAATCGGCAACGGAGACCATACCGATAACTCGGGAACTAACCGTATCGTTTTTGAAGGCAACGTCGGTAGTGCACCGGTCACGGAACTACCTGAAGAAGAACAGTTCGCAGAGATCAGAAGCAAGACCGGCACATTTGTAGTAGCGCCAGGTTTTGATCTATCCTTCGGAGGCAATTTCACGACACTAAGCGGTGCAATAGCAGGAAATGGCATTCAGTTCTATGGAAATGCCGGGGGAACAATTGACGGCTCGATAATCAATTATTCTGGCGAAGAGATGACTCTTAGTGGAAACAGCGACCTTTACTTTAATCGTTCCGGCACGACCAATGTACCTGCGGGATTTGTGTCAAACATTGTGCTGCAATATGATCCCAGCTCTTATAGTGAAGTACGGCTGTAAAGCCTGACAATATAACTGGGCAGGATTACACTCATTGGCGACGCCGGCTTGGGGGCTCACAACACTCTGGCCTTTTTTCGTTTTCTCCTATTCCTATCTCACCTGGTGGGAGAAATCGTGGTGGCACACAGTGTGGGTCACGTTCTGGATCCATGTGTTCCAGAATCTACTACCTGGCGTAACGGTGGCCATTGTAGACGGGGCATCTGGACCCTGCTGAAGATGCGGCATTGCATACAACAGGCGTCGCAGCACGGGGGATGCAGAATGTTGTTATTTTTTCGAAGATTGCGAGCGTCTGACGACTGGTCGAGACTTGCTATCCTTCTTTTGATTCTGCTGCAGGAGCCTCACGGCTTTTTTAACGTCAGCGACTTTTAGAACGCCGGTCGTTCGCCCGCCTTTTGCGCCGGCAGTGCAGTACGCATACGAAATATTTATATGGTTCTTAGCCAGTTTCTCCGCTACAGTTGCCAGCGCACCGGATTTGTTGGCCAGGTTCACGCACAAGACCTGCGTCTCGCTGTGGCGCATATTCAGTTTCGAGAGCACTTCTTTCGCTCTCTGCGGAGCAGCAAAAACCACGCGCAAAACTCCGTGTTCGACAGAATCCATCAGCGTCATTGCGATGATGTTGATCTTAGCTCGTGCAAATTCTCCGAGTACCTGAGCTAACACACCTGGTTTATTAACCATAAAAATGGAGAATTGAGTCGCAATATACATGCTCTCGGCCTTTCTAAGCAGACGCAGCTTAGTCCGTTTTCGTTGCCCTAATGGCACTTGTTCTGTCGGGGAAGAATTTGAAAATCTGATCGAGATTCGTGATCTTAAAGACTCTGTGCAATTGCGGGTTTATTGCGCTAATCACGACTTGGCCGTCACGTTCTCGAAGCTTAGCCCGTATGTCCAAGAGCAGGCCCAATACCTGGGAGGAGAAGAATCTTACTCCTTCAAAGTCAAATATTAGGCTGTTCGGACGATGCTCGTCGATAAACTGCTTTATTTGATTAGACGCAGCGGCTATCCCCTCAACATCACTTACGGAAGTCGTTTTGAAAGTCACTACGGCAACGCCATCTTCTCCGGTTGTTTCAACGCCAACTATGTCGTCCATATCTCCAGATAGTCCTCGAGGAATCAGGATCTAAGCCTTTATTGCGGATGCGGCAGTTCTTATCGAATTCTTACTCATTTTAACGCATTCTTGTTCATCTTTGCAGATTTATCAACAGTGAATTGTCAATAATCAGCTTTTTTTGCCATTTTCGAGAAGCAGAAAAGTGGGGCTTGGAGCTGTTTCGAGATTGGGTTTGATTGGGTTTGTTTTGCGGAAGTCTCCGGAGGGGCTGATTTTCATAAGCCTTTGTAACAGAGAAGGTTACGTTCATTTGGGCTGTTCGGAAATTGGGTTTGTTTTGCATAAAAAGTCTGCCGGTCGGCTGGGATTCTCCGCCGATTCTTGTCGCTCGCGGCTCGTTAATGCGTAAATGCGTGAATGCGTTTATGCGGTTTCTCATGTACCCAGGCTGTTATCCACTGATCTACTTACAAGGCGTCTTTGTGACTTTTTACTTTTCACTTTTGACCTCTAACTCATAAGCTTTTAGCTTATTTTTTAGATATATATTATACAGAGCGAATAGTTGTCCGTCAAGTAAAATCTTGTATTAGACACGGATTCTTGAGTCGATTAGAGATTAGAGATTAAAGATTGGTTCCTTCGGATCCGCTCAGGACAAGGATTAGCGAATCGTTGCTCGATACCGGATACTTGGTGAAGGGTGATTAGTTCCTTCGGCTCCGCTCAGGACAAGGATTGGTTAATTGGTGAATTGTCAGATGGTGGATGGGTGGATGAGTGGATGCGAGGATGCGTGAAAGGCCGTGGCTGGTAATTCGTGAAGCGTATTGCGTATTGCGTATGTCGTATTGCGTATGTCGTATTGCGTATGTCGTATTGCGTATGTCGTATTGCGTATGTCATATTGCGTATCTCGCAAGAGGAGTCCGGCGGGCAGGGGCTTTGGGGCACGGACGAA
>DAOWID010000247.1 GCA_030641115.1 Planctomycetota bacterium
CATTCCTTGTTCTCTATGCAAAGCGCAAATGACTGTTCTTTGCTTTCTTTAGCCATAATCTTAATCCAGTAATCTTTTGATTTTGAACTTCTTTCTGCCTATGCCATGGGCTTCGTACCAGTGAATCTCAGCATTGCAGATACTTCCACTCTGAAGGTGGACCTTAGCAATTCCTTTAAGTTTTCTCCATTTAGCGGAGCCATATTGTCTCCGAAGGCGCATAATATCTTTAATTCTCCCACCGGTAGCTATAGTTTCAATGCTCTCAATCTCACCTACTATCTCAAAATGCATACCGAACCCTGAATTATATCCATGTGCTTGCTCTGTATCAAGTGCGCCCAACTACTGCTTATATGGTTTCCGTATAAGAATCCATTTGGATATATTTTAACCAAGTTTAAGATACACTGCTTTCCTAAGCCAGCACCATTATTAGAGAAACGACAATATTTGTCAAGATGTTATGGTAACGTCGCGGTCAGCGTTCTGCTGCAACCCGATGTTAGCAATTGCCAATTTTAATTGCCTACCTGCTACTTGCATTCATAATTGTCAGGCCGACAATTTCTTTCCCATCTTTTCTTATCAAGATATCTCCGTCCGCTTCTATCGTTTTTGTCGCTCTTTGAGGTTTCCGAAAGCTCATATATAATACGTCAGCTTCTTTATCGTAGTCCAACCATACATGGTGGGTCGGGAGTTTAACCATGTCAGAAGCGATTGCCATACATTTTCCGATGAAATCTTCTGTCCTTTTTGTGCTTATTGTCGCCATATAACTTTTCCTTTTGGTTTCGTATCCAAAAAATATGCTGTGATAACAAATCCATCACGTTTTGATACTTCCTTGTAAACTACGATAATCCATTTCTTCTTTCCAACGGTTTTTGTCGCCTTTAGAGAACCTTTATTTCCACGAATAACCAAATCCGGCTTTTGGATAGTCTCGAGTACATCATAAAAATAGCTTGCCAAGTCATCGTGGTTCTCAGTAATATGATACCATCTCTCATATGTAAGTCGTATAGGCACTGCATTGACTGAATGTGCTATTTCCATTCATTCTCCTGCCATCTCGGCGAATAACTATTTGTTTTATATGGTTTTATATAGGAGCCTTACCTTATTAGATTCTGCAATATAGACCACCTATAGTATTAGGGAAATAGTATCAATTGTCAAGACTTGATTAGAAAGTCCAAAGAGCTATACTGATTAGAATCTTCTGACTAAAAAGGGTATTTTACCGTTGTCATTCCGTGCTTGCCTGCCCTGAGCGCAGTCGAATGGGACACGGAATCCATATCTTTTTCTGGATTCCTGCTTTCGCAGGAATGACATTGGGTCATTTTGTTGGATTAGGTATGTGCAGCAAAACGAAAACAAAGGATTTTGATTGCATTGTCATAGGGGCGGGTCATGCCGGTGTTGAGGCTGCTCATGCAGCGGCAAAGATCGGCGCCAAAACCTGCCTGATAACCATCGGCAGAGACACGATAGCGAAGATGAGCTGTAATCCGGCTATTGGCGGTCTTGCCAAGGGACAGATTGCGCGGGAGATCGACGCGCTTGGCGGACTGATGGGTCTGGCGACAGATGCAGCGGGAATCCAGTTTCGAATGCTGAATCGATCCAAAGGAGAGGCTGTCCGGTCGCCGCGTGCCCAAACTGATAGGCAGAAATATCACGAGTTTATGCGACAAGCGCTCGAGCAAACTGATAATCTAAAGATTGTCGATGCGATAGCGACAGAGATAGTCACGGAAGACAATAAGGTTCGAGCCGTGGGTTGCAAGGACGGGTCGGTTTACGGTACGCAGACGGTTGTTGTGACAACAGGGACATTTCTTGGCGGGATGATGTATGTCGGGAGCGAGCGATGGGCCGGCGGCAGACTCGATGAGCCGCCCAGCGAAGAGCTGTCACAGAACTTGAGACGGCTCGGACTTGAACTTGGAAGGATGTCAACGGATACGACGCCGAGATTAGACGCCAAGACGGTGGATGTGGATGGATTACAGGTGCAGCCTGGGGATGAGCCGCCGATGCCGTTCTCATTTATGACCGAAAAGATAGACCGGCAGCAGATACCATGCTGGATTACATATACCAACGAAGAAATACACAAGCTGCTTCGTGACAATCTGCATCGTGCTCCACTGTCTTCGGGCCAAATAAAAGGGGCCGACCCACGTTACTGTCCGAGCATAGAAAGTAAGGTAGTCAGGTTTGCAGATAAAAAGCAGCATCGAATCTTTCTGGAGCCGGAAGAAGAAAGTATAAAAATGATTTACTGCAACGGTATTTTTACATCCATGCCGAAGGATGTTCAAGAGCAGATGCTAAGCTTGCTGCCGGGGACGCAAAATGCCCGGATTATTCATTATGCCTACGCGATTGAGTACGATTATTGTCCCCCGATACAACTAAAACCCAATCTTGAGACCAAGAAGATATTAGGGCTGTACCTGGCGGGACAGATAAACGGGACCAGTGGGTACGAAGAGGCCGCGGGGCAGGGTATTATGGCCGGGATAAACGCAGCCAGGAAGGTGCAGGGCAAAGAACCTATAGTTCTCGGCAGAGACGAGGCATATATTGGCGTACTGATTGATGACTTGCTGACGAAAGGAATTGATGAACCGTATCGGATGTTCACTTCGCGAGCTGAGTATCGGCTATCGCTGAGAGCCGACAACGCAGATAGAAGATTGACCCCGATCGGCAAATCGGGCGGGCTTGTGGATCAAAAACGATATGCAAAATTTCAAAATAAGCTCAAAGACATCGATCAGCTCAAAAGCTATCTGATAAACACCCATTCAGCGGGCGTAACTTTGTGGGACCTGCTTCGCAAACCAAATAGTACGGTTGCGGAAACGCTGGCTGAGAATCCCGATATTCGAAAGATGGGGTGCGGCAGAGACGTGTTGCAGGCGGTAATCATCGACGCGAAATATGAGGGTTATCTGGCCAAGCAAGCACGTCTGGTGGCGAGTCTCACAACTCTGGAGAACAAGAAGATTCCGCTGGATCTGGGTTACAACAAGATCTTGCATCTTCGAGCGGAAGCGAAAGAGAAGCTGTCAGCCTTTAGGCCGGCTACACTTGGTCAGGCTTCTCGAATAAGCGGTATTACACCCGCTGATATTACGGTCATTCAAGTTCATTTAAGGAAATACGCTTCTAACCGGACAGATGTACAGGGCTGATTTGAACGACTGACGCAAGCATTCTTGTTGAACGCAAGTCCTTTGTAAATATCATTTTACAGTAGTCTTGGTGAAGAGATTCTCCGTCAGCGGCGACTGCGAAGGCAAGCCGAGCGAAAAAAAATTTCAAAAATTTCTATTTTTGTGTTGGCAGCTTGTACAAATGTACGATATACTACTTGTACAATTGTACAATACACTTGTAAAAGGAGAATCGTTATGACAAATCAAAGATTGCCGGCGGTTAGTCCGGCTGAGACCGAGATCCTAAGAATAGTCTGGCAGCTTGACAAGGCAACCGTGCAACAAGTCTGCGACAAGCTGCCCGCCAGAAGAAAAATAAGTTATGCAACCGTTCAGACGCTACTGCGTCGGCTCGAAAAGAAGGGCTATCTGAAGCACCACATCCGAGGCAAGGCGCACGTGTTCTCCGCCGCTGTCAGGAGAGAAGCAGTTATAAAAAGGTCTGTCAGCGATTTTCTTGACAGGCTTTTCGGCGGTGACCCCGTTCCGCTTATCCAGTATTTAGCTGAACATAGGAAAATCGACACCGACGACATCGAAAAGCTGAAACAACTCGTCAGTAAACAATAATTTTGCGGAGTAGTAAAAATGGAAGAGTATCTAAGCCAAATCACGAATTACCTGCTGACCCAAAGCTGGCAGATAGCGGTGCTGGTTGTGGTAATAGCAGCGGTATCGCTGGTGCTAAAGAACAAGAGCGCCCACGTTCGGTACCTACTCTGGCTGATTGTCCTGGCCAAATGTCTTGTGCCACCTCTGATTAGCGTACCCTTGGCAATCCTGCCGGAAGAACAACCGTTAGTCATGCCCGAAATGGTGGACACGACCAGATATGAGCCTGTTATTTTGCCTTCAGCCCCAATCGTGATGTCACCAGCGCCGGCTCAGCCGCCCATAAGGCCACGAAGAGTGGAACTGACCACTCACCAATGGCTGGGGCTGGCCTGGATTGCAGGAGTGGCGATATTCGCGTTTGTGGCTTTGATAAAGGCGATGCGGACACATCTCTGGCTGCGGCGTGAGCGAAAGGCACTTGCAGTTGAACAGCAGGCTGATATTGCGAGCCTGTTGCCGCGGCTGGGTATCACGACTTTCCCAAAGGTCTGGGTGATCGATGGGATAGGCCAGCCGTTTGTGTGGGGTTTACTGCGCGGCAGTATCTATCTGCCCGGCGATTTCGTCAGGATTGACAGCGCCAAGCACTGCAGAGATGTTTTGGGCCATGAGCTAAGCCATGTTCTGCGTTTTGATGCGGGGGTGAATCTTTTGCAGATAGTTGCCCAGGCGGTATTCTGGTTCCATCCATTTGTCTGGTGGGCGAATAAAAAATTGCGCCAGGAGCGTGAGAAGTGCTGTGATGAAATGGCCATCGCTCGCCTGGGTGCCAAAGTGAAGGATTACAGTATCGCAATTGTGAATGCACTTATCACCGAGCACGAATCGACCCGGCCGGTTCCATCGTTGGCTGTAGCCGGTCCAGTAAGAAATATTGAAGAAAGGATAAAGACAATTATGAAACCCGGAAAGAAATTTTACAAACGTCCAAGCTTAGTAGCAGCAGTTATCGTGCTGCTGGTAGCCGTGTTGGCCGTACCGACCGCCCTTGTACTAACCGCCCGCGCAGAAACAGAAGCGGTCGTTGGGCCTGAGGAAATACCCACCAAGGCGCTCCACCAAGCTGCGGCTGACGGCGATATTGAACAAGTCAAGCTGCTCATTTCCAAAGGCGCCGATGTCAATGCAAAGGACATGCAGGGCCGCACGCCGCTCCATGGAGCGGCCTTTCGGGGTCATAAAGATGTGGTGGGGCTTCTTCTGGCCAAGGGGGCAGATGTAAATGCTCAGGACAGGAACGGCCGGACGCCGGTCGATGCCGCTTTGGGGCGTGGTAACACCAAAGCAGTAGTGAAATTGCTCGTCGCCAGGGGTGCTAAAGTTTCTCCCCTTCATGGTGCTGCATACTTGGGAGACCTCGACAAGGTAAAAGCCGTGGTCGAAGCAGGCACTGATGTCAATGCAAAGGACAAAATGGGCCGCGTGCCGTTGGATTACGCGGCCACAAAGGAAGTGGCTCAAGTGCTTATCGCCAAGGGTTCTGATATCAGTACAGAAGCTCGGTCGGGCCGTGATCCCTTGTACTGGGCAGCCTTTTTTGGGCACAAAGAGGTTGTTGAGTTTCTCATCGCGAAAGGTGCTGATGTGAACCCGAAGGACCCCTGCGACTATACCCCCCTTGAGGGCGTCGCCACCGAAGGTCACCACGATGTGGCAGAACTGCTTATTGCCAAGGGCGCTGATATCAACGCAGGGCAGAACAAAACGTGGACGGCCCTGCACGCGGCGGTCGCTGTGGGCCATAAGAATGTCGCCGAGCTACTGATCGCCGAAGGAGCAGATGTCAACGCCAAGGACCGGTACGGCTACACACCTCTGTACTTGGCGTGGAAAAGGGACCTTGCTGAACTCCTTATCGCTAATGGCGCCGATCTGAATGCAAAGGACAACCAGGGCCGCACTCCTATGTCATACTGGAGAGAGGTGGGGACCGGAGAAATCGCCGACCTGCTGCGCAAGCACGGGGCTAAAGAGGACTGTATCCAAATCGAAGCATGGTTTTTGCTCGTTCCGGATGACGCTCGTGAGGTCAAGGATTTTCTCGAACAAGAAAACCTGGAATCTTCCAAAATTCAAGGAGACCCCAACTCGCGGTCGTACTTTCTTAACGCTGAACAAGTCGAACAACTCTGGGAATTGGCACGACTCAATACTGAGTACAAGTTATTGATGGTGCCAACGTTAGAAGTGGTTGACGGTAAAACGGCGACTATACGCACTACGAAGGCGACCCATTATATCTCCGGATACAGTGAGCCGAACCGGCCTTCTGAAAAGCCGGAACCCAAAAAAGATTCTGTAGAGACAGGGGCTTGGCTGACAGTGAAACCGAAACTCCAGCCTGATAGCCAAGGCACGTTGACAATAGATTTCGACTTCGAGATATCTAACATTACAGGATATGAGAAGTTAACATACAAAGGAAAATACCCCTATGAAATTCCGATCATAGAAAAAGTTGCCGTATCGGCTCATTATACAGTCGCCGCTGACCAAACGCTGCTTCTGTGTGGCCGCAAAATAACGGATCCAGACGATGGTCGGACCGAGCATAAGGACCTGTTCGTCTTAATCAAAGCTAAAAAGGTAGAGCCAAAAGGGGCACAGGTTGATTCTCTGCCTGTCACTCGTGACTAGTACAGCGTTTCGTAAATCTCGCTACTATGCCGGAATGAGATTGCTTCGTCTCTTCGCTCCTCGCAATGACATAGGGCTACATCCGGCGTCATTGCGAGCGAGGCGCAGCCGAGCGTGGCAATCTCGTAGTCGTACTATTTCTGAAATGGAGTACTAGGTCTCGTATCTCGTGAAGCGTGAAGCGTATCTCACGATGTGTATTGGTGGGTGTTGGTCATCCTAATAGGCTGGCTGTTATTCGCGTTCCTGCCGCCATGGTTCATCGTGACTGGGAAGTGTCCCGGGTTTGGGGGTGGCCGTGGTGATGGGCATCTCGACCGATATTTTCCGAGAGCTGCGGACTACTCGGCCCAGTTTCTCTTTCGTAAAGCGGACAGGCTCGATGATAAGCTCGGGGACGCTAAACGTCCACAGGCACGAGTCATAATAGGTCGGGTCCTTTTGCGGCAGCAGGACTGGCTTATATACTTTGCCATCGCGGTCCACGTAGCTGATGTAGGACCTGGTAAATGAACCACTTTGTCTCTTGCTGCTGAAGGCTATCCAGCGGCTGTTACTTGACCAACTGTGCCAGCTTTCGCTTTCGTCGCTGTTAATATCCAGCCGGTGATATTCATGCTGGGCGGCTTTGAGGTCCATTATGTACAGGTCGCTGCTGGTCTGGTAAACGGGGAAGCAGCCGTAGTCGCACATGCAGAATAGCAGCCAGCGGCCGTCGGGGCTGATCCGCGGCAAGAGAATGCTTAGACCCGTATCCTCGGCTGAAAGCACTGTTTCCAGCTCGCCCCACTTGTCGCGGTCAATATCGTAGCTTACTCGGACAAGGTCGTACTTGAGCTGGTCGTAGTGCTCAGGGACTGCGTCATGCTCGGACCATGATAAAGGGGCGCTGCAGAAATACAGGTAACGGCCATCCACCGACCACGTGGGATAGGTTTCGAGCCGATCCTTTTTGGCAAGCACAGGTGAGGTCTTTACGGTCTTCGAGTCAGCGAGGTAGTAAGCCAGCGCCGAATCAAAGTCAAGCACGTCATGGATCTCCGTTCTGGCCGAATGAAAGAACTGGGTCACTTTGTTGATAGAATACGCTGCCACGCGGCCGGTGGGATGCCACGAGGTGTACCCAAATTTTGTCCCAATCTTGCTGACCGTGCCGTTGTCGACTAACAAAGCGGAACTGCCATATTTCGGGCTGCGGATGCCGATCAGCATTTTGTCGGTACGGTTGTTGCAGAACGTGTGACAGTTGAGGCAGCCATCGCCGAAATATCCGTTGTTCAATACGAGTGATTCGTCGAACCCGTGCAGATTGCGCTGATAGATGCCCATGTGTCTCCAGGCAGCATACACCGGTGGAATCCTCCTATAGACCAGATAAGGGTCGATATTTTCCTCGGCGATCATGCTGGTGATCGTGCCAAATCTATTCCATGAACCGGAGCTTGGCGGTTTTATAAGTACATCGAAATTGAGCTGCTCTCCGCGGTTCAACTCAAGAAGCTTGTGCCACGGGTCCTCTGGAATCATAATCTTCGGTGATCGGCTGAGGACCTCGATGCTTTGGCCCTGTTTCGAGTATATCTTTACACAATAGTGAACTCCGTCTTCCTCGATCAAGAAATTCAAAGGTGCGATGTTCGGAGGAATTGTAACTCCGCAATAGTCCGGACGTATGCTGGGCGGACGCGCGACGGAATTGTACTCGCTGATTGTTGGAAACGAGTGTACCTTCCGTGTGACAAAGGTTAGAATCAAAATACTCGCGGCTAACACTACCAGCAGCATTAGCAGATATCGGTGGAGTGTCTTCATTTCTTCACTCCCGAAAAGCCGTAAAGATGGTAGAAGAAATAGCTGTCACCATATACTCCGGCTAACTCACGAAAAGCTGCGCGTTTGTTTCTGCCGTAACGGTTGAAGGTCTGACTGAAGTGTTTAATCTGCCGACGCATATCAGGATTGGGCGAGCGGCCGCCGAGATAAACAGGCTTATTCGTACCAAGCACGTAAATCAGAAGCGCCTCTTCGTAGTGTCGCGGGATTTCGGTATATTCAAAATCATTCAAACGGCCGATGTTTTCGATGAATTTGTCCAACTGTTTGGTGAGCATGTACCATGCCATCAGATACTCGAAGGCCATACGGTTTTGACTGTTTTTTTCGAGCAATGCTGAGAATGCCTTCTGTTTTGCGTGGAACAGCCCCCCATGGTCTTGCTGTAAACGTATGGAGCGTAGATGCTGAATCTGAGCATCTGTCGAGAGGTTCGGATCCGACTGAAGAAGGGCGAGGTAATGATTAGCCCAATCGGTGTGGAACAAGGTGTTGCTGATTGCTCCAAGATAAATGCGGGCGGAGCCGTAGTTGCCTTTGACCATGTTGATAAAGGCCAGGCGCTTTAGAATCATCGGATGCTCGCCGTAGACCTCCATGCACTCGACGAGATTCCTTTCGGCCATATTCATAAGGCCCAGGTTGATTTGGGTGTCGAATTTGTGCCAGTATCTCAAGTCGCGATCTTCGGCAGTCAAAAGCAAGGCGTCGGGATGCTGAGGATAAGAGAACATATCGTAACCCAGCCGGCCTGTATGATACAAAGCCCTATTGACCGCATTTATTACAGAATTGCTGTAGGGATAGCGGTGAGCGGTAGTAAGCACCTGCGGCCACATCCTGCGGCAAGCGTAGTAATGAACGGCTAACAAGCTCTTCTGTTCAGCGTTGTGCGAGAAGAAAGCGACCGCGCCTGCAACTGCGAACAGAACTGATGACTCGATAACCCACCTGAGCACCGGCCTGGCCGCATACCCTGAAATTAGCGATGCAATAAGTTTGGAGGATTTAGCCGGCCAGCCTTTTTCGTGGCCCTTGCTCAGGCGGGATTTGGAGCGCTTTTCGGAAAATCGGGATTCCTTCATGGCTATTTGCAGAAGCCCCAGCCCAAGCGCGGTTAGAGGCAGGAGCAGATAAAGCACGTGGACTACTGTCACCATTCTATTACGGCTTGGCCAATCGAGGATCTTCCAGGAGACAGGCAATAAGTCGGTGAAGGCATCGACAATGCTTACGTCGAAGAATAAAACACCTGCAACGTATGGCAGCAAAGCAGCTAACAATACATACAAGAGGCACATGTACCAGCGGCGTTTGAAGAGCAATTCGTAAATCGCACAGAGCACTGCGAATAGCAGATACGCTCCCGCGGCAAGGGCGTACAAAATTACGGAAAGCACAAGAAATACAAGCAAATCAAAGAGCTTACTGGATACCCATCTTGTAGGAGAATAGCGGATCTGTGAGACGTGCTTCGCGACCAATCTCAAGTAAAGGGACACGAAAAGCAACGCCGCCAAAAGCGCCATCGTGGTAACAAAGTGATATGTGTACCGGCCGTAGAGAACCAGTAGAAGAATCGGAGGAATAAACCGGATACAGCGAAGACGCGGGGCATTTATGGCTTTGAAAAAATAGCCGGTACACAGGCAAAGCAACCACGCCTGCAACGTCACAACAAGGGCTCCGGCCCAGGAATAGTAGACTAACTGCGACAGGAAGGCCGAGAGATATTCGACGAGGCCGCCAGGGCGTGACAGGAACGTGCGGAAAAATGGCCAATCGGTGAAAAAGACCGGGAAATTTGTTATCACGCCGCCGCCTTGATACAGAAGGCGCAGGTCGACAACAAACCAAAGGTAAAGATAGAACAGAACAAAAAAGATGAGACTCCGAATTGCCGCCCCACGACCTCGACCAGACTCGGATTCTGCAGCATTGCCTAAGATGGGAATCATGTTCAAAAATTTCTGAAGCGAACCCAGCATTGCTCGCGAGAATTCACAATGGACGCTGAAGCCAAATAGGTTGTGAGGCTCATGTAAGGGTATTATAGCGTGTCGGGCAGACAAATGTACACTCTTGTGCACCAATGAAGGAGTATGTTTCAGCTTGCTGCTTGGATTGCGTCAGAGAGTTTGAGCGTGCCTTCGTACAGGCTTCTGCCAATTATTGCGGCTTCGACTCCCAGATCGGCCAATTTCTCAATATCGCTTATCTCTCTGACGCCGCCCGAAGCGACAACAGGCAAGTTCACAGCCTGGACAAGGGCCTTTGTCCTCTCGAAGTTCGGCCCTGACATCATGCCGTCTTTGGTGATGTCGGTATAAACAATTGCGGCCAGGGGCAGTTTTGCTGCTTCGGCTGCAAACTCTAACAGTAGGTTGGGACTATCCTGCGTCCAGCCGTGAGTGGCAACCTTGGCACCTCGGGCATCGAGGGCCAGTACTATCTTACCGCTGAACTTTTCGGCGCACTGAGCGAACCATTCAAAATCACTTACAGCTTTCGTGCCGATTATGGCCCGTTCGATGCCCATGTCGAGCAACTGTCGTACGGAGACTTCATCGCGCAATCCGCCACCAACTTCGATTTTGAACTGATCGAGAGCTGCTATAGCTGATATTGCCTCTGTATTGACGGGTTTGCCGACCTTTGCTCCTTCCAAATCTACGATGTGCAGCCACTTGGCTCCGGCTGAGCTGAACTGCTTGGCCTGTCTGACGGGGTCGTTGTCGTAGGTTATTTGACGGTGATACTGGCCCTGGATAAGTCGAACACATTTGCCTTCAAGCAGGTCGATTGCCGGTATGACATACATTGTTGACTCCCCAAAAACCTTCGAATTCCAACCCGGCAAAGCCGGAACCAAACTGGATTTCCAAAAAAAGACGGCTCCGCAAATCCGTCGAATTTTAGCTAAGCAACTTAAGCGTTTCAGCAACATATCGACTAAGTATTATTTATCGGCAGAAACTCCACAAATTATTAGCCCTTATCTTCAAGTCAGAATCACTCGTAGCGAAAACACCGATACTTTTGGCACTTTGAAAATAATCGGCCAAATTCATAATCCGCTCCTTCAACCTAAGATAGCGTTTAGGGCACTTTCGACGTTTTCATGCTTGAACTGAAAACCAGCCTCCAGGAGTCGCTTTGGCAGGACTCTCTGTCCGGGCAGAATCAGCTTATCAGCCATTTCGCCGAGGGCCAGTCGCAGGACAAAGCCCGGGACGCTGAGCCAGGCTGGTTTCTTCAAGACTTTGCCCAGAACCTTGGAGAACTCCTTCATAGTGACCGGCTGCGGTGCAGTCAGATTGAAAACGCCGTGGAGATGTTCATTTTCCATCAAGAACTTAATTGCTGCAACTTCGTCATCAAGGCCTATCCACGAAAGCCATTGTTTGCCGGTGCCAAGACAGCCACCGAGGTAAAATCGAAATGGCTTGGCGAGCTTATCAAGAACTCCTCCATTTGGACCTAACACGAGGCCTGTGCGAATAGCAACGAATCTTACGCCCAGGCTCTCAATCTTGTCTTCAAAGCTCTCCGCCTCCTGGCAGACATTCACAGGAAATCCTTGCCCTGGTGGCGAAGTCTCATCGAGCTGCTCATCCCGGCGCGAGCCATAATAACCGACGGCGGAGGCCTGAATGATTACCTTCGGCTTGCTATCGGCTTGCTTGACAGCCTCGACAATAGCCTTAGCCGCATCCAGCCGACTCCACAATATGCGGTGCTTTTTTGACTTGGTCCATCGACCGGAGGCGATGTTTTCACCCGCCAGATTTATTATGGCCAACGCGCCGTCAGCTTGTGCAGCCCAGCCAGCAAGCGTTTTGCCATCCCATTGTACGACCCTTGCCAACTGCCCCAGAGATTTCTGTGCCCTGACTGCGTTACGCGAGAGCGCGATTATCTCATAATCGCTGTGAAGTCGGTCGCACAGTGCCCTTCCTATAAAGCCGGTCGCACCGGTTATCACTACTCGCATTTTCATGCCATAGTCCTTTCGAGGTCGAGGAGTTTTCTCACGTATGCATCGGGATTGAATTTCCGGCATGGTTCAATTTTGGGTGGCAGCCTCAAGCGCAGCTTGGGGATGGCAAAGCTCCAAAAGCGGCGTAACCATCCCCAAATCCTTCGGATTTGAGGCTGCCACCCACTATGGAGTCACAAATCAATGTTACCCAGAATCTGAGCTATTTGAACCA
>DAOWID010000476.1 GCA_030641115.1 Planctomycetota bacterium
TCTGACGATGTGGTTAGAGGCTTTCGGGAGTGTCTTCTCCGTTCTGATTCCCTGCGGCCAAAGCTCGAAGGCATCAATGTATCGCAGGAATCTGGTAAGCTCGGTGGCCAGGAGGTCGTCTCATATCAGATAGATTGTCTGTTTAAGCCGGCATTATAGCAGGATTTTCATGAAACCGATTCATAAGAAGTATTTTGCTACGGTAGCTTTGACATGGGCAAGTTCCCTCGTGCTATGTTTCGTTGTCTACATGCTCGTCATAGTACCACAACAGGAGAGCAAAAAACAAATCGAAAAGGATATGGCCGAGGCTAAACGGAAATACCGCTCGACAGTAAAAGCGGTACAGAAGGATACCGATATCCATTTGAGCAAAGAAATCGAGAATTTACGAAATCAACTGAGACAATTCGTAATTGATTTCGATGATTCAGCCAATTTGACATTCGATATAAGTCGAATTGCTACTGAGAATAAAGTGACTTCGGTCACTATTAGAAGCAAAGGTAGTGATGGCTTTTTGGCAATGCCTAATTGCAAGTATCTATGTGAGCACCACATTAATGTCGGTTTCACTGCTGGGTTCAATCAATTTGCCAGTTTCCTAAATGCTCTGGAGAGAAACCACCCAGTTGTATTTGTAGATGAGTTCGCAATAACTCGCTCAGAGCAGGGTGATTCAGATCACCAAGCATTCTTGAACATAGTGGTTTGTGTAAGCAAAGGCCACGACAGCTAAAGACGTCGATGAATCCTCGGTGGTAGCTTGCGGTATAGATATGCCTCGAAGCTAAAGAGATGTTGGCCACAAGGCTTTGGCCGAGGAGAAGAACAATGAGAGAGCACGAAAAGAGCAGAGCAATACCGCAGAAGGAAATCTCGTCGACATCTCCAAGTGTGCTGACTCGAAGCAACAATGGTGCTCACCAGTCTTCAGCGGTTTGCCGAGAGGACAATGTCCCGGAGACCCCGCAGAAACCACCGGCCACAACTTCTCAGGGCTCCCCGGCCGCAGAACTCCAGCCATCCACCTCCTCGGCACCCGAAGCCATCCCAGCTAAACAATCCAGAGGCGATACTACCGCAAGAACTGCCAGCGCAGGTCCCAGGCGACATGTCAAAGGCAAGCTGTTTGTGACAAGAACGGGCACCAGCTCCACGAGGCAGAAAGCAATGGCACTATCGATACCGGTTCTTGTTATAACGTTATCTGTTGTGTTTATTCGGGTCTTTGAAGGGCCTTCACGCGGCACGGCCAGTGAACGGCAGTCTGAACCGGCAAACACCGTTGCCGACTTTGCAAATAGAATTGACTGGCAGATTCCGGCGCCCTATCCGAGGACGCTTCGTGACCCTATGCAGTTCAACTCATTAGCAACTGCCGAAGCCGAAATCGAAATACCAGAAACCGGAGAACCGGAAACCTCAAGGCTGATTGTAAAAGGCGTTCTCTATAGCGAGGACAACCCCGCTGCAGTTATTGGTACTCAGATCGTACATGAAGGTGACAGAATATCAGGCGCGACCGTTGTAAGAATAAATAGAGACGGAGTCGTGCTCGAAATGAACGGCAAAAGATGGACCCAGAAAGTTCAACAATAAGGGCTCATTTTGGCATGGTTCAAACAGCTCAGATTCTGGGTAACATTGATTTGTGGTTCCATAGTGGGTGGCAGCCTCAAATCCGAAGGATTTGGGGATGGTTACGCCGCTTTTGGAGCTTTGCCATCCCCAAGCTGCGCTTGAGGCTGCCACCCAGGATTGAACCATGCCCTAATTTTGCAGGCTGCACAACATGAGACAGTGCTTTTACAGTCCATCTAATACGTCGCAAAATGGGAGCCCAGCAATACGAAATGAAACGCTATCGCTTAATGATTAGGTTCGTTCGGAGAAAGGGACTACTATGACAAGCTTTTGGACAAAATGTGTTGGATTGAAGTTCTTGATACTTTTTGCGTCTGCGATGACAACGTGCGCTTTCGCCGTCACTGAGAACAGCAATGGCGATGCAGCCAAAAGAGGCGTCTCGACAACACTCCAGCAAAGGATGCAAAAACCTATATGTGTCGATTTCAGGAACGCACCCATCGAGGATGTAATAAGGATACTGGCTGACCAGGCGGACGTCGACATTATCAAAGGCTCCAAGGTGGCCGGTAACGTGACCGCGAAGCTAACAGATGTTCCCCTCGCAGAAGCCCTGGATACTATTCTTGCTTCACATGGCTACGATTACATATTAGGTAAGAACATGATAAGAATAGCATCTCTTGGGGAACTTACCGAAGAGACCGAAAGGCTTATCAGCCGAATCTACCGAATCACTTATGCAGATGTCGCACAAGTCGAAAAGGCCTTGATGAAGTTCATTTCAAAGCGTGGTTCATTATCCGCCAGTCTAGGCAGCAGCAACATCATTGTTACTGATACGGAGAGCAAAATCAGGGCCATAGACGCTTTCATCGAGGAGATTGACCGGCAAACGGCCCAGGTATTAGTCGAGGTAAGAATATACGACGTAACCAGCCGGGACAAGCTCGATGTCGGCATCGAATGGACAGTGGGCCGCAATACCACATTCGCAGCAGGGCCAATAGGTACAAATCCCACCGCAGGGAGCCGTGATCCCTTCAGCACAGGTGGCTTTAGCGCCCCAACAAGCAAAACCGCTACCAGCACACAAGGGTTTTTCCGTTTTGGCCTCCTTGATCAAAATATTGATTTGGATATGCAATTGAGAGCTGAGCAGGAAGATGTCACCGCCAAGCTTCTTGCCAACCCAAGAATATTGGTGCTTGATAATGAAACAGCCCTTTTCGATATCGTGACCGAGCATCCCTACGTGGAACGAACCATAACAGAGGGCACCGTCACGGAAACCGTCAAATTTAAAGAAGTCGGCGTTAAGCTTGAAGTTACACCGCATATCACAAGGGAAGGTATGGTCAGATTGCACATCATACCGGAATTCGGCGTTTTTGTGGAGCGAGTAACAGTTGCAACGAGTGATGTACCTGTTGTTGATACCCGCAAAGTTAACACAATAGCGTTGGTGAAAGACGGTCAGACAGTAGTTATAGGCGGCCTGCGCAAGAAGAACGCCAGCAAAGAGGTCAACAAAATACCTTTCCTCGGCGATTTACCTCTTCTGGGTGTGCTATTCAGATTCGAGGGTGAAGATACCGCGGTAACCGAGCTGCTCGTTTTCATAACCCCACGGATTATCGAGCAAGAGCCGGTTATGTCCGAAGATGAGCAAAACGCTTATGAAGAAACCAAATTCAGCGGGCCCGAGCTGGTTGAAACCAAAGCAGAGGCTTCCGAAGAGTAATGCTCAGAACCAGTTACTCTTGATGCAAGACTCCTCCATCGGCTCAACTGCAGGGACGCGGTTCTAAGCAGGTGAGAGACAGAAGCGACTCGCGAATCATCCGCTTGGTGAAATGTGGCATTATATATCCTGTGTCGTAGCGTCGCACCCTGTCAGGGCACAGTCTCGCTTAAGGACAATGCCGGAGAATCGCCAGATTTTCCCGAACTGCTTATGGGACATAAATTTCCTGCCTGCAACGGGGTCAGCGACAGTGATTGTCTGGTCCGAGACTTCAAGGACGGCAACACAATGGTCCAACAGAAATGTATCCCTTACCACGGCCAAAGTAATGCCTGCATCCTTCAGTTGAGCAATCGAGTCGAAAGGACGATACCGGCATTCTAAACCATCAGCAGCATAACGGTTTTGAAGGGCCCTGGAAAGGCATAGAAGAAGAGTACCTGCTACGGGGCTCGAGTGAGAAAGTACAGCTATTTCTCCTTCGTTGGCAGGTAAGCCTAATTTTCTAAGGGCCGTTACTGCCGCAGCCGGACCACAGGTAAAATTTGTGGTCTGAAAGCACGTGCCGTTTGAATCAAGCCTTGTTCTAAGGTTCGATAGGTCGTTCTTAATCAGAGCGGGCACGAGAAATGGCAGAACCGAAAACCAGGTTACAGAGATACCCATCAAGATGCAAATCGCGACCTTCTCCCATTTGCGAGGCAGACGTGCCAGAGGGCTGGTGAAACCCATTGTAATGGCAAAGGATAAAACGATGAACCTTGTCCGGCCCACTGCAATCCAGGAGAACGGCGGCACAAAGTGCAAAGCACAGTTGTACCTGACCAGGACCAATAGGGCGATTAGCAGAAGAGGGAGAAAATAGCCCAATGCCCTATAGGGTTTTTCGAAACCTTCAAATACCCTGCCAAAAATGATGCCCAGGAGGGCTATCTGGACAACGCCTGTAGTTTCAAGCCAAGGGTTCATCTGAACCTTCCTCCGAACTAGTAGTCTGTCAAATTTGATTTTAGAGGTTGTCATTCCGCATTTGATGCGGAATCCATTTTTAGAATCTGGATTCCCGCTTCCGCGGGAATGACAGCTTACAGATTCAATCGTGACAGACTACTAGATCTTTTACACCTGACTATTTTATCAAATTACAACAGAGGCGTCAAGGGAATTATTCTCTCAAACTTACTCGTGATGACCCATGTTAGAGGACAGATGGGTGTCCCGACGAAAAACCCGGTCCTCCTTGTCATTAAAGCACTTACGTAAACTTGCCTCGCGCAACCAATTGCATTATCCTGGCGGCATGAACAGGATAAGAAACCTTATTATGAACCTATATCATCTTGTTATTTTTGCTTGTGAAGTGGGTAGAGAGATTCATCGGAACGCTACGCCGAGAGATGCTCAATCACGTGATAGTGCTTGGTCAGGGACATCTTGAGCGGCTGCTTCGGGAATTCATCGAAGAGTACTATCACGTGGCACAACCACATGTGTCCCTAAGAGTAGGTTTTATCGTTAAAAGCTCCCGGGCAGAACTGAAAAAACTCGTAATTTTAAGAGAAATTTGCTAACTTTATGACAATTCTAAGTAACCGTTCACGGGGCAAATGTGCCGTTTTATGTCATTGCGAGGCCCGCCTGTGGCGGGCCGTGGCAATCTCAATCGTTACATTTTAGATTGCTTCGTCGTAAAACTCCTCGCAATGACCCCAAGAACGCAACTTGTACGCTGTGAACGGTTACAA
>DAOWID010000297.1 GCA_030641115.1 Planctomycetota bacterium
CAGAACCACACTATTCTCGGTAAAATCGACCTGCCCAGTCAGATGCTCTACTGCGTAAGGGAATTTTTGGTAACAAATCGAAACATCTTTACAATAGACCTTGCCGGCTACCTCGCTTGCACCCAGCCGGTCAAGGTTGCCCGACACCTCAACGTCAATATTCACTTCTCCCGCTGGGCGGTATCGGTTGAAAAACTTCTGCAGAGCAATAAAGGGATCAGACCCCTTCAAGAGCACCGGCCTGACCAAGCCAAATGTATCCACTGCCCGGCTATATGTGCTCTGCAAATCCTCTATCGCCAGCTCAAGCGTGTAGGTTCTATCCTCGTCATAGTTCAAGTTAGCTTCCAAGTGAGTTATGGTCAAGCCCCTCTCCACCGCTGCACCTTCTGCAGATGAAAGCCCGCCCGCAATTGTAATCCTGCCGGGTCGCCAGAACCCTAACAACCGGCTCTTGCCGGAGCCAGCCCTTTCACCCGTCGTTATATCAAAGCTGTAGCCGCCAACTATCTTCTCATCAGGTCTGAATCTCGCATCAATGGGTATTGCAGCCACCACTTCTGCCTGTCCCTTCGAGATCTTACTATATTGCAATGACCCTCCTTCGAGCCGGACAAAAGGCCTTTTACCGACACCTCTCTTAGAGCCGATGGCTTTAAGCGCAGCTACATTCCACTGACCTGTATCCAAATCGAGTTCGGCGTTGAAAACAAAATTGCTAATACGTATCTCTTTAAGTCGCGGCTTCAACAGCAATAAGCTACCCATACTAAAATGCGCGTACACTTTTTCGGCTTTGAGTATTGCATCGTCGTTTTGCTGCTCTTGGTCAGGTCTGACTGCGAGCTGCTTGATAAGAACCGAGCCGTCAAAGTCGAAATCAACCGACTTAATATCTACTTTCGCGCCGGCCAGTTTACTGATCTCTGCTACAGCGATACGCGGCAGAGTCCGTCCCGCCCAGATGAGGACGACACTCAACACCACAAACAAAATCAAACCCGCAACAAGATACCGAAGCAGAACTCTGCGCCAGTTTCTCGCCCTGTTAGTTTTGGGTTTTGAGTTTTGAGTTTCAAGCTGGGCCATAGAACACACAAACAGTTCGCAGTGCAATAGTCAATTATCAATAGTCAATTTCTTAATCGCTTTATCGGCAATATCTCGACGCCAGTACGCTCCATCGAACTTAATCTTGTCTACCGCTTCGTATGCTCTCGCCTTTGCCTCTGCAATCTGCTGCCCAAGGGCTGTTACACCGAGCACTCTGCCTCCATTTGTAACAATGTCCCCATCCTTGCTTGCTGTGCCTGCGTGGAATACGACAACATCTTGGAGTTGTTCGGCTTCATCCAAGCCGGTTATCGTTTTACCCTTCTCGTAATCGCCCGGATAGCCACCCGAAGCCATCACCACACATACCGCCGGCCGCCGGTCCCACTCCAGCGTGACCTCATCCAACCTGCCCTCACAGACCGCAAGACATACTTCCAGCAGATCGCTTTTCAGCCGCATCAAGATAGGCTGGGTCTCCGGGTCGCCGAAGCGAACGTTGAATTCGAGCACTCTTGGCCCGCCGCCGGTAATCATAAGCCCCACGTAAAGCACCCCTCTATACGGCGTACCATTGCGGTTCATACCATCTACCACCGGCACGAGTATCTCACGCGTGATTTTGTTCATCAGTTCTTCGGTAACCACTGGCGCCGGGCTATACGCACCCATCCCGCCGGTGTTAGGCCCAGTGTCACCGTCCCCGATGAGCTTATGGTCCTGCGACGATTCCATCACATATATATTATGCCCGTCCACAAATGCCAATATGGAGGCCTCTTCGCCCAGCAGCTTATCTTCCACGATGATCTTATCACCCGCCGAGCCGAATATCCTATCGCACATCATCTTCTCAGCGGCTAAGATGCCATCCGCCGGGTCATCGCAGACTATGACTCCTTTACCTTTTGCAAGCCCCGCCGCCTTCACCACCACCGCCTCATCTCTGCTTGCTATATATGCCTTAGCGTCACTGAATCTGTCGAAGATTCTACCTTCAGCCGTCGAGATAGCACTGGTCCGCATCACGTGCTTCGAAAATGCCTTGTCCGCTTCAAGCTGCGCCGCACCTGCACTTGGTCCAAACGCCCTTATGCCCGCTTCTTCCATCGCATCGACTAAGCCCGCTGCGAGCGGGTCTTCCGGACCCACTATCACCAAGCCGACACTGTTCTGACGCGCAAAATCCACTAACTTCTCGACGTCAGCCGCTCCAACCGGAACATTCTCACCGCATCGCTCTGTCCCCGCATTACCCGGCGCAATATAGAGTCTCCCCAGCTTTTTCGACTGCGCCAGTTTCCACGCGATTGCGTGCTCACGCCCACCACTGCCAACCAACAGTACATCCATTTGACGACCTCGAATGCTTACGGACTATTTGCTACTCCTTCACGTTTTCATTGTGTCTCGTATCCTATGCCAATTCCCCGCCAAAGGCAAGAAAAAAGGCTGCAAGTCACCTGCTGACGGTGCTCACTGCCTTCTGGTCTGTGAGATAGTCTGCAAGCAGCCCGGCATTCTTAATTTGGCGAAATGTGGCTCAAAACACCAACGGTTGGCCGTAGATGCGAGCGAAAAACGCGATTGCTGCTAAGGGAGAATATTAACGCGTTTTTAGAAAGGATTGGGCATGGAAGCTCAAAGCAAAAGGAGTGTTCTTAGGGCGAATCTTTTTGGGGCCGTCCTGGCAGTGACTATCTTGGTCATGGCTGCTACCAATACCACCGTGGCAAAGTCGCTGTACCTGCTTTCAGATGGCACCGCTGACCCTCCAATCGTGCAGGCATATAGTATTGCAGCCGATGGCAGTCTGACCTTTCAGGCTCAGTACACCATACGCCAACATGGTCTTGGTGCTGTGGACCTCGCAATCGACTCCTTCTCGGGATACCTATTTGTCGTGTATAGAGGTTCCAACGTGATTCAGGTGATAGACGCAAGAACGATGACCGATGAAGGGACCGCTGTAGTACCGGGCACCATCAACCTGGCTAGCATCGTTTACGACCACAACAACAGAGCAATATACTGTGTTGACCGAGGCATAAATAGACTGTACGCCTACGACTGGGACGCAAGCACCAAAACGCTTACCCGGATCCCCGGCTCACCTTTCACTTATGCAGGGCCCGGCGCGTATGGGATCGCTCTCGATGAAGCCCACGACCAACTTTACGCCGCTAACCACACCAACACGATTGCTGTCTACAATACCTCCGACTGGTCGCCGGCAGGAACTGTTTCAATCACACCGCTTGCTGCCAGTGTTGCAGTGGACGCTACGAATGGTTTGCTATATTCCGGCGCGGGATTCCTCAATAATCATCCTCTCACTCAGTACGATTTAGTGGCACATGCGGAGAGAGCCGTTACCGTGGAACCCGATGCCCGTGCAATAGGCATCGCAGTGGACCCAGCCACGGGCTTCGTTTATGTGAGCACCGGTAGAGACAGCTTGCCCGGCGGAGACAACCTTGTTGTCTTCGACAAATCGCTTACCCAGATCGATCCTGTCCCCGTCGAGGGGAATCCTGCAGCCCTCCTCGTCTCAAGCGAAAGTTTCGGTCACAATCCCCTTAATCTAAGCAAGAGCATCGCTGGCGAGATTGGTTGTGTCGATATAAATGACATTATTACCTACGATATTTGCTTTGATAATAGTGACAATGATCAGACGGTAAACAATGTGTCAATTGTCGATATCCTCCCAGAAGAAGTAGACTTTGTTACGGCTGATGGCGATGGCGTCTTCGGCCTCTATGACCTCAATACGCACACTTATACGTGGTCTTGCCCCTCTCTTCAGCCGGGAGCAAGCGATTGTCTGCGGTTGGTTGTGCAGGTCAATCAAGATCCGGATCCTAATAATGCGACTATCACCAACTCCGTGACCATTACCGCCGATCATACACCGCCCACAACGGCGTCCGTTGATGTTGTCAAATGCGGACATGAGCCCGTCCAGGCTGATCTGCGCATTGTCAAAGTCTCGCTGGTCCCACGCAAACGTCTGAATGATATTATGGTGATTGTGAAGTTACCACAGGGCGTTAATACGAGTGACATCCAAGATGAGCCGCTTATCCTCGACCCTGGCAACACCGAAGCAAGCTATCAGCATGTATACGCCGCCGGCAGCAGAGCAAAGGTCATTGCTTTGTTCCAGGGCGCCGGACTATTGGATGCCGTGCCTGGCTACGGCCCCGTCGAAGTGAAGGTTACCGGCAGGCTAAAATCAGGCCGACCCTTCTATGGCCAGGGAACCATTGTCTTATCCAGATTATTAGGCCCAAGGCTCCGCTAAGCCGCGAAAGTTCATCTTTCATTTTCGCGAGTCCGCCACAGGCGGACCCAAGGCCGAACCCCGCAACCTCAAAATGTTTAGCCCCAGGCCTGTCTTGAGCAAAGCCTGCACTGAGCGCTGCCGAAGTGTCGAAGGGTTCATCTGGGGGTTCTTTCTCTAATTTGTTTAGCCGTCGCCGGTACGGCGACGTTCTCCCCTTTCTCTAATTCGTTTAGCCGTCGCCGGCACGGCGACGTTCTCCCCAACACACGATACGTACCCTCGGCCTCGAGCGAAGCGAAGGCACCCAATAATCAATGATCATTCATCAACATCGGATATCCGCCGTTCGTCAGGCGGAATCAATCACCCGTCCCCTTCTTAACTTCAATCGCCATCTCTTTGTCAATTACCTCACCTTTCTAACCAGCATTTCTTTTTGGATCCTCTCCCATCTATCTTCTGTCATCAATCCTCTGCCCTCCGTTATTTGTCGTCTCCCACCTCTCCTCCAGCCAATGAAGTGCCATAATCGCAAAGTCCGCAAAATCGACACTGCAGTCACCGTTTATATCCCCAGCAACAATCGTTTCGCAAACCGGCTCGCCAAAATATGATTTACTCGCCTCAACTGTGCCACCGTAAGCACCCATGTTGATTACTCCAGCATGAGGAAATGGCTCATGTCCAACAGGATCGGCCGGATTTCCCGCATCGATACACGGACTCGTCACATCGTCTTGGATCCAGTCCGCCGCAGGCGGATCCCACCTGCCAGCTTGCGATTTCAAATGGTAATCACCCTCGATCCACAAATCATCGTTAGCGTCTTCCCGCGTGCCGTTTGGCTCCCAACAGCTTGGATGCCCAAACCGGGGAACTGCATCAATATTCCCATCACCCAAAATGAGGATTGGGTCTCCAATAGTGGGATCTTCCTCTACAAATATCACACCTACACAAGAGTATGAAACGGCAAGTCGCGTACGCTCCAACCAATCATCCCCAGGAGGCGGTGGGTAATTCCAAACGTAAATGTCCTCGCCCTTGTTGTCCCACACAATTGAGTTGGTGATAATCGTATTGCCCTTGGAACAACGGACCCCTCCACCTCGTCCGAGGTGCCCAAAATGGTCGACCACACTATTGCCAGTTATTGTGCAGTTCGTAATCGCAAAAATAGCATC
>DAOWID010000330.1 GCA_030641115.1 Planctomycetota bacterium
AGCAACATTTGTCATTCCTGCAAAAGCAGGAATCCAGCTTTTTCGCCGTAGCCCCCTGCTCCCTGCTTTCGCGGGGACAAGTTTACACCTGCGAAAGCAGGTGCAGGGGTGACATTGCCAGTTTCGGCTTTCCGCAACAGATACTAGTAGTCTGTCAAATTTGAAGTTGTGGGTAAGAACCCCACGTGAAACGTGGGGCTAAATATTTAGCCTGCGGTTTTACCGCAGGTTCTGAACCATAAAATCAATATTGACAGACTACTAGTTGCGTGCTTTGCGCCAGGTTCGTGATAAGACAACTTAAAACACAGTTGCATAGCCGAGTGAAAGGTCAACGGGAAATGTGAGGTCTGAGATTGTGTTTACAGCGTAATTCTATTCTGCAACGTGAGCAAAGAGAGGCGTAAATCATGTTCTATATGGTGACTATCTGTATTGCTGTTCAGATAGAGGCAAAGTGAGTTGTCTTGAAGCCAGGACGGGTAAATTAGTATACCGTGAAGGCCTAAGCTCTTTGTCTGCTCCGTTCTCAGCTTCTACGGTTGCGGCAGATGGAAAGATCTTCGCACTGCCGAAAAAGGTGATATCTATGTTGTAAGAGCAGGG
Organism: Planctomycetota bacterium; assembly: GCA_030641115.1. Classification (GTDB taxonomy): domain Bacteria; phylum Planctomycetota; class Phycisphaerae; order Sedimentisphaerales; family Anaerobacaceae; genus DAOWID01. Next base: position 607 of record DAOWID010000330.1, read on the forward strand.
CCATTCGCTATAATCCTCGCAGCATAAGCTGGTGTTTGGGCCATTGTAGATATTTTGGAGGTCAACTATGGTAGCTCAATTGTCCAATCCGTGGTGGGCTTTTGTCGTGTTGGGGATTTGTGCGGGCGTTGTTAGCGGCGCTCTGGGGATAGGCAGCGGGATCATACTTGTCCCCGCGCTCGTGCTGCTTTATGATTTTGGGCAGAAGTCGGCCCAGGGGATGGCTTTAGCGGTAATGGTGCCGATGGCACTGCTTGGGGCACTGCGATACTGGAGGAATCCGGAAATCGACATGAATACAGCGGTTATCGGATTGGTTGTATGCGGAGCTCTGGTTGGCACGTTGGCTGGGACGGAACTGGCCGCTCGGCTGCCAAGCCATGTATTGCGGAGGATATTTGCAATTGTCTTGCTAATAGTGGCTGTGAGAATGTTTGTTACGCCTTCAAGGCCAGAGCAATCCAGCATTGGCGACGGCTTGAACGATCCGAAAGTGACGAGTCTGGCTGAATCTGGAGGCCCAGATTCGGACCGTTGATAATCTTTGTGGGTTCTTTCTGTGGACAATTTGTGAAAGGAAAAATGATGACCAGAGCGAAGAGATTCGGTATTGTCGTGTTGTTGGGAGCTACGATTTCTATTTTGGCAGGCTGCGCCCAGCCCAAAGCAAAACGTGTCGGAATGGTGATCGGCATCAGGCCTGACATAATAGAGGAGTATAAGGCGCTGCACGCGGATTCCAATCCCGGTGTTCGTGACCTTCTGAGTAAATACCACATGCACAATTTCTCAATCTTTCTGCACGAGATTGATGGAAAGTATTATGAGTTTGGCTACTACGAATACACCGGCGATGACTACGAGGGCGACATGGCCAAGTTGTCTGCCGAGCCGCGCAACAAGGAATGGCTATCCGTTTGCGACCCTATGCAGATCCCTCTGAAGGGCTACAAATCATGGGCGCAGATGGAAGAAGTATACCGCAACGACTAACAAACTATCTCAAGACTGTCACTCCTTTGGCACTTCGGCAGCGCTCAGTGCAGGCAAGCTCGGGACAGGTCCCAAGGGAGGATGAAGGGCCTTAAGAAGAGGTAGGTGAATATGATTGAGGATAGTTGCAATAGACGAGAGTTTATGAAGGCTTTGTGCGAGGGGGCCGCGGCGATGGCGCTGCCGGGATGTGCAAATGCTGCCCGGCACTCTGCAGGCGAACATCCCCAGCATCCGAACATCGTCTTTATCATGGCTGACGATATGGGCTATGGCGACGTAGGCTGCTACAATCCTGATTCAAAGATTCCGACTCCCAATATGGATCGACTGGCCGAAGAAGGAATACGTTTTACCGATGCGCATTCGCCCTCTGCCGTATGCACGCCCACGCGCTACGGCGTGCTCACGGGTCGTTACTGCTGGCGAACTCGGCTCAAGAGAGGTGTATTTGGCGGATTCAATCGCCCACTAATACAAGCTAACCGCACGACTGTAGCTTCTCTTCTGAAGCAGCAGGGGTATAGTACCGCCTGTATCGGCAAGTGGCATCTGGGGATGGACTGGACGTTAAAGGACGGTGTTGAACGCGAGGAGCAGGACCAGTGGACGGCGGATTCAACTCACAAGTGCAACAAATGAGTGACAACAAATTGGCGAGCGGGTAGACTTACCCATTTCGTCAAACAACACTCATTTGAAGGAGCATTTATGAGTAAGTCGTACCAGCAGCTCACCGAAGAAGAGCGTATCGAAATTTATGTCATGAGGCAAGAAGGAAAAACTATCCCGCAAATTGCTAAAGCCTTGGAACGAGATCGATCTACCATCTACCGGGAGATTAATAGGAATTCCGGGCAACGAAACTACCGCGCAAAACAGGCACACAGAAAGGCCAAGGAGAGGCGGACAATTAAACGTAAGGCCATTAAAATGACGGAACCTACTCTGTCGTACATCCATGAAAAGCTAGCCCTCGAATGGAGTCCTGATCAGATTTCCAATACTATGCGTTTGGACCCTGAATACGCGGTCCATCCGGTCAGCCATGAACGAATCTATTTGTATATCTGGGAAGACAAACGTAACGGTGGAACACTGTATAAGCAGCTGAGAATCGCAAATAAGGCCAAATATCGAAAACGATACGGCAAGCATGACTATCGCGGTAAGATCCCTGATCGTAAGGACATAGACGAACGACCGGTGATTGTTGACACGAAAGAACGCGTCGGCGACTGGGAAGCAGACCTGGTTGTGGGCTCAAAGGCAAGCGGCTATCTTGTCACCCTGGTTGAACGGGTTTCTAAAAGGACCTTGATTGGTTTTGTTGACCAGAAAACAGCCTCAGAAGTGACGGCGGAAACCAGATTTGTCATTCCCGCGAAAGCGGGAATCCAGTTCTTTTGCTCTGGACCCCTGCTTTCGCAGGGGTGACATGGGTGGTTTTTGTTTTCCGCAACTAGTACTAAGTAGCAAATAGGGGATCAACAAGATCGAGTCAATAGGGATGAGCGGTTGATGTATGAGGAATCGATCCGGATGCCGTTTATCGTCCTCTGTCATAACCCGGTCGAGCCGGAACTAAACAGGTGAAGGCAAGAAGGCTGACGCCTTAA
>DAOWID010000463.1 GCA_030641115.1 Planctomycetota bacterium
AACTTTTCGATGCTTTTGAGCTTAAAGACACCGATATAGCTGCTTGCAGCATAAAGGATGTAGAACAAGTAATCGACTCCATCATCGCCGGTGCTCATACCGTGGCGGTACCATTGAATGTTTTTGAAGCTATGTGTGAACACCCGCTTACCAGTAATGGTCTGGATGCTTTTATTGAGGATTACAAAACAATTCCCCAAAGCTGAACTATCAGAGAATCGTAAACAAGAAGTGTGGTAAAAGGTCGAAATAATGGCAGTGGATGTTTTAATCTTGAATTCGGGTGTGGCGGATTTAAGAAGGCCGGATTTTAAATTCGCCGATAAGCTGGTGGGCAAGGGCGGCCTGGCCAAGTGCAAAACCGAAGATATGCCGGATTATTCGCAGCAGCAGTTGAGGGAATGGATAGAGCAAGGCTTCGCTACGGCAGGGGGGCCGGGAAACAGCGCCCCTCTAATTGCAAAAACGGGCTTGAAGGTTGCGGTTGGGGTGAACCTCGGTAAAGGTGATTACGATGGCTTAGATGCACAAGGCAGATTTTTCTACGATGTGATGACCGCGAACGGCATTGATATGTCACAAACTCACGTGCACCCGGATTTATTTACGGGGACAACGTTTATTCATAGTACGTCGGGAGAAGACAGAGGAGGGATTGCTTATTTTCCCAGCGCGAACGATGATTTTGATTTCGAGATATTCAAAAGAGCTATTGAGCGACTGAAGCCGAGCATAGTCTACTATATGTACTCGGGTTTGTCCGACAGGGGCGATGCAAATGGGGGTCGAGACTTGGCCGAATTCGTCAGATGGTGTCGCGGCAGGGGAGCAGTGATAATAGTTGACAGTCACACGTTGACAGGAAATCCACAGGAGTTGATAGCGGCGGGTACATCAGTGAAGGAATACGAGCTCTTGGAGCCGCTCTTGCCGGAAGTTGATTTGTTTTTTACCTCGTGCGATGAAGCGAAGCTTATCGAAAATACGCTCGCAGGAAAGCGGGGCTGGGATGAATTTGAAGAGCATGAAAACAACGTGCACTTTCTTGACTTTTTGACCGAGACCTTTTGGGGAAAAGATAATCGTACAAAGCTGTTCGGTGTTACGGTCAGCGATGGTGCGTACGAGAAGCACATCTGCCAGGACGGGTATGTTGGTGGCCCTGAGAAGGTCGAATCCCGGTTCATGGCGGGGGAGGTCGTCGACCTCGTTGGGGCGGGGGATTCGTTCAGGGCAGGGCTTATCTCATATATCGGGCGCAATTTGGACGGATTCAAGAAGGGCACCATGGACTTTGTTGAAGCGGTGCAGATGGGCAATCTGTTTGCATCACTTTATATAAAGGCGCCGCTTGATGATAGATATGGGAATATTAAAGGCTACGATAGGATGCTGAAAGTAGTTCGCAGCGATGCTACGTATCGCAGTTTTGATGAACTGCAGAGAGCTTTGGGTTAACAAGCAAAAAAACGAAAGGAAATTCAAATGGGCGGAAAGGATCGTAAATTCAGTTGGCATAAAAAGGTCATCAATTATACTCAGATTGGAGGTATCGAGACCGCTGTTTTGGATAACGGTGCAGGTAAAGGGAATCGAATCGCTTGGGTCAACACCGGCTCCGGTCTTCGATATAAGGTGGTTGTCGATAGAGGATTGGATATTGTTGATGCGTTCTATAATCAATATAGTCTTGCCTGGCTTAGCCACGGTGGTGTGACAGCTCCTCGACCTGATGCGAACCGGGGATTGGAGTGGCTGTATTCTTTTGCCGGCGGCTTGCTGACGACCTGCGGCTTGACTCATGTTGGTGGTCCTGAGAGTGACGAATTTGGTGAGCGGGGTCTGCACGGGCGGATAAGCAACATTCCGGGCAGGATAGAATCGATTGTGCAGCCGGAGCCGACGGCGGGAAAGCTCCAGATGAGCATAACGGCGGTTATGAAACAGTCTCGGGTGTTCGGGCCAAACCTGGAACTGAGACGTACCATATCGAGCACGCTCGGCGAAGCGGCTATTAGAATTCACGATGAGGTGACGAACGTGGGCAATACGCCGGTGCCCCACATGATATTGTATCACTGCAACTTCGGCTGGCCATTGGTGGATGAAGGGACGGAGATTGTGTGGAAGGGCAAGTGCGCGTCACGAGGTATGGATATGGATAATGCGATATTTAATAGCAGGCACAATTTCAGGAAGTGCCAGAAGCCGGTTGAGAGTCACAAAGGTGGTGGTGAGGCGTGCGGCTTTCTTGACGTGGCCGCTGACAAGAAGGGAATTTGCACGGTGGGGCTTTATAACCTGCGACTTGGCGTAGCGGTTGCTCTGAAATACAAGAAGAAGCAACTGCCGTGCTTAGCTAACTGGCAGCACTGGGGTTCCGGCGAATATGTCACGGGCCTGGAGCCGGGGACTAATCCGCCAATCGGGCAAAGCAAAGCGAGGCAGCGGAAGGAACTAATTCATGTCGGGCCGGGCAAGAGTAGAGGCTATGAGCTGGAGATGACAGTTCTGACGGACAAAGGACAGATCAAGCGATTTCTAAAGGCCGCGGGTCGATGACGATGGCGGACCATGTGTTTACCGGTTTTGGGTTTGGGCCGATCCAAGGGGGATTGTTTGTCAAAGAAGCATTTCAGAGCGGCAATTTCAGACGGATAGTCGTAGCTGAGATCGACCAGGAGCTGGTCGATGCGGTCAGGACCAACGGGGGAAGCTATTATGTCAACGTGGCCGAAGTCGACGGCATCGATGTGCTAAAGATCGACAATGTCGAGCTGGTGAACCCGAACGTCGCAGGAGACAACCGGATTCTTCGTGAAGTCTTAGCTGAGTCTACGGAAATAGCTACGTGTCTTCCCTCTGTGGATGTCTACGACTTAGGCGGAGCGAGCAGCGCTATCTCATTGATAGCTGAGGGTTTGAAAAACACCAGAGCACCAGCAACAATAATCTACACAGCGGAAAATAATAATCGTGCGGCAGAAATACTGGAGGAGACCGTTGCAAACCAAATCGGTGCGCTGCCGCAAGGGAGGGTGCAGTTTCTGAACACTGTGATCGGCAAGATGAGCCGGGTTGTTTCCGACCCGGCTGAAATAGCAGAGCGTAAACTGGCGACCATAGCACCAGATGTTGAGCGGGCTTTCCTTGTGGAAGAGTTCAATCGGATTCTGGTGACACGGGCTAAGGTTTCTGGTTTTGGGCCGGGGATTCAAGTCTTTGCTGAGAAGGATGACCTTCTGCCTTTTGAGGAGGCAAAGCTGTATGGTCACAATGCTGTACACGCCCTGCTCGGCTTTATCGGTGCGGTCAAGGGCTATGCCAAGATGACAGAACTCAAAGATGATAAGGCCATTATGCAGGTTGGCAGGGAGGTTTTCTTTAACGAGTGCGGGGCGGCACTTATTAAGAAGTATGCGCACTTAGAAGATGAGCTTTTTGCCGAAGCCGGCTTTAGGAACTACGCGGAGGACCTGCTTGAGCGCATGACCAACCCATATCTGGCGGATACGGTTGCAAGGGTCTGTCGGGATGTGGTACGTAAGCTTGGAATGAATGAACGCATATTTGGGACTATGCAACTGGCACTGGAACATGGCGTTGAGCCGAAGAATATGGCTTTAGGTGCTATGGCCGGCATCGTTGTGCTGCTGCAAAAAGCCAAAGAAAACAATTTGCCCAGCGAGCTGCGCTTTGGCGATTGGCGCAGATTAGAAGGTGCCAGGATAGAGAGAATTGTCAATTGGATTTGGAGCGAGCAGAGCAACCAATATAGTGAGCGACTTGTTGAGTACACCCGAAACGCTAAAGAGCGTTTGCAAGAACTGACTGCGAATCACCGCGAATCCTAACGACGGATACCTGCTTCCTGACCAGGGTCGAGGACAGGCCGAGCAGGCACAAGTTTCATGGATTGCACGGATTTAGGATTAGGCCACAGATGAACAGCGAATACGCTATCTGTATCGGCATAGCTTTTGAAGATTGACGGGAGCGTTCAGGCGGCGTATAATGCCAGCGTTATTTTTTGGAAAGGGGCAATTATGGATTTTGAGCAGAATAATAATCTGTCAGGGACAACGGGGCCGAATCCGGCCGAGCCGATACCCGGCATGGGGCCAAGCGGGCCGGTGGTAAGAGCGCCAAGCAGAGGGGCCGGCTGGAAGATTCTGCTTGGCATTATTTTGGCGGTGTCGGTCGTGGCAAATATTGCGTTGGTCCTGATGCTGATCGGGGTAGTTGCCGTCTTTACGACGGGGCAAAGAGGCATCTTTAGCGAGGAAGTGATACGAAAAGGCCCGGCAAGGACCAAGATTGCGATGATTACTATTGAAGGCATAATACACAGCCAGCAAGCCAAGAGTGTCTATAAGCAGCTAAAGGCGGCCCGGCAGGATAGGCATGTAAAGGGACTGATTGTCCGAGTGACTTCGCCCGGAGGCACGATTTCCGGCAGCGACCAAATCTATACGGAAATCCGGAAGTACCGGCGAGAAACCAATAAGCCGGTTGTTGCGTTTATGCAGGGCGTTGCTGCTTCGGGCGGCTATTATGCGTCAGTGGCGTGTGACAAGATCATAGCTGAGCCGACAACGATTACCGGATCGATAGGCGTGATAAGCTGGTTTTTTGTTGTCCAGGGACTGCTGGAAGAAAAGCTTGGCGTCTTGCCCGTTGTTATCAAGTCAGGTCAGAAGAAGGATTGGCCCAGCTCGTTCCGGAAACCTGAGGAAGAAGAACTACAATATGTGCAGGATAAACTGCTTACGCCTGCATACGAGCGGTTCTTAGAGGTTGTTGCCGAGGGAAGGAAGGGGATATTGACGGAAGATGAGATCAAGGAGCTGGCTGACGGGGGTATTTTTGGCGCCAAGGAGGCGCAGAAAGAGAAACTAATAGATGAGATTGGGTATCTGGACGAGGCAATAGAGCTGGTTAAGTCACTGGCGGGGATTGAAAAGGCTCAAGTAGTGGAGTATCGCAAGCCGTTCTCTTTGACCGACTTTCTGATGTACCGCAAGTCAAACTTGCTGAAAATCGACAAGTCCACGCTATATGAACTTGGCACGCCGCAGATATTGTACCTTTGGAGCGTATATTAGGAGCCGGCAGCGCAAAAAGAATCGGCGTGGAGGATTCAAACTTCATAGGGTTGGTCCCTGTTGCTAATGTGTGCGCTGGTATAAACAAAGGGATCTCTAACTCAAACTGACCGATGCAGCGGGCGCAATAATCGTAACTTCTTTATTTGCAAAAACATATAACACTTTGTCATTCTGAGCGTAACGAAGTGAAGCGAAGAATCTGGCCAGCGACGAAAATGTAGCCACCTGCTGCTGAGGCCAGATGCTTCGCCTTCCGGCTCAGCATGACAACGAAAACCGGTCAGTTTGAGATCTCTAATAAACGTTAGATGGAGGATATGCAATGGCAAATCGACGGTTGATGTGTTTATCAAAAGGAGTTTTGTCGCGGTCAATTACAAGATGCTTTTGGGTCGGGATAGTGCCCGTAGCTTTTGGATTTGCCGCAACGAGTAGTGCTGCGGAGCGTTCCAAAATGAACTTGATAGTGATGGCCCCTGACGGCCGGGGTTTTGTCGAGCGTGACAGTGGGCGTCCCTATATTCCTTTTGGCACAAACTATTATGACCCTCATACGGGCTGGGCGCCGAAGCTGTGGCGGAAATTCGATGCTGAAAAGGTGCGGAGGCACTTTGAGATTATGAGCGAACTCGGTGTCAATTGCGCCAGGGTTTTTCTGACAGCCGGTAGTTTTCAGCCCAACGCTGAAACCACCGAGGAGCAGGCACTTGTAAAACTGGACACACTTGTAAGGATTGCCCGCGAGACCGGCATCCGGCTTTTGCTCACTGGGCCGGACCATTGGGAGGGTGTGCCTTCTTATTGGAAACCAGATCGTTTCGTCGGCGAGGCAGCTCTCGGTGCCCTTGAGCGGTTCTGGGAGGTTGTAGGCAGTCGCTATCGGGGTGAGCCGGCTATTTTCGCCTGGGACCTTCTGAATGAGCCACACCTTCCGTGGTCTGTAAAGGAATGGCGTCCGCGATGGAATGACTGGCTGCGAAAAACTTACGGAGATAGGGACGCTCTAAAAGCTGCGTGGGGCGATGAGCTGACCGAAGCGGACCGATGGGGCGAGGTGGCTGTCGCGAAGAATCAGGCGGACATAGATAACCCGCGATTGCGTGATGGGCAACGCTTTCGGGAGCACTTGGCTGATGAATGGGTGCGTCGTCAGGTTGAGGCTCTTGACCGGGCTGATCCGACCCATCTTGTCACTGTCGGCTATATCCAATGGTCTTATCCACTGGTTCGGCCAGGTGCGCCGAGTCGCTACTCAGCCTTTAATCCTCACCGTCAGGCTCGCTGGCTGGACTTTGTGACAATTCATTTTTATCCGACCATGGGCGGCCCGTTTGACTCGCGTGAAAACTGGGAGAAGAACCTGGCCTACCTGCAGGCGGTTTTGGCTTACTGTCACACGGGTAAGCCGGTAGTGCTGGCGGAATATGGATGGTACGGCGGTGGAGCGCCACAACAGCATCCGTACCTCAGTGAGGCACAGCAAGCTCGCTGGCTGAGCGCTGAAATCGAGGCTAGCCGACCACTGGCGGGTGGATGGCTATCCTGGCCATTTGCCGACACGCCAACGTCAGGTGACATCAGCCTGTTCGCTGGTCTGGTCAAACCCGACTTGACGCTCAAGACATGGGGTCGCAAGTTTCAAACGTACGCGGCGAACCTGCCGGAACTAAAGCAACCAACACCTAAGCTGCCTGGATTTGATTTTCCCAAAGCCCTCACGGCAGATAGTGAAGACCTTAATCGCATGCACCAGCGATACGCGGAGGCAGTTCAGAAGACAATCAGTGGGACTGGGACAACAAGACCGACAACCAGCAGGAAGAAAAGGGAGCTGCCATAACATACCGGCGCTATATAGCTACAGGATTAGCCTACTGCTGTCGTTCCATCGGTGTCAGGAAAGAATGGGTCGAAGCAAGCGCTAATGATAATTTGCCTTGACGAAAAATGCCTTTCAGGTAATATTCTATCCGTCGCAGTTGAAAGGATGATTGTTGTGATAGGCCTTATCAGAGACAATTACGATTCGCTCAGGCGGCTTTGTAAGCAGTATCGTGTCCAGCGGCTTGAGGTTTTCGGCTCAGCCCTGACAGGCGAGGGATTCGATGCCGAGAAAAGCGACCCGGATTTTTTGGTGGAATTTCTGCCGCTGCAGCCTGGGGAACATGCGGACGCATACTTTGGTCTGCTCGAGGCACTACAAGATATGTTTCATCGCCACATTGATCTGGTGATGACTCGAGCCATAAAGAACCCTTATTTTCTTGAATCTATCAATAGGTGCCGAGAGGTGGTCTATGCAGCTTGAATCAAGAAAGCTTCTGGAAGACATTCGCCAAGCTGCAGCGAAGATCCTCGAGTTTAAGTCAGGCGTGTCCGGGAACGACAGATTTTGTCTCGCTAGGTAGAATAATGATCAGGAGAAGTTGCGATGTCCAGACAGAACATCAGTAGACGACGTTTTCTGGCTGTAACGGCAACAGGCGCCGCTATCACTATTGTGCCGAGGCACGTCCTTGGCGGGCCAGGGCATACCCCGCCCAGTGAGAAGCTGAACATTGCCGGCATAGGTATCGGGGGTATGGGTAACAGCAATTTGCGGCAACTGGAGAGCGAGAATATCGTGGCGCTATGTGATGTGGACCACAGCTACGCAGCCAAGACGTTCAAACGCTATCCCAAAGCAAAGGTTCATACTGACTTTCGCAAGATGCTGGACAAACAGAAGGACATCGATGCCGTGGTGATTGCCACGCCTGACCACACGCACGCGGTTATCTCTATGGAGGCAATGCGGAGGGGAAAACACGTTTATTGTCAGAAGCCGCTGACACATGATGTTTATGAATCGCGTATGCTGGCGAAAGTGGCACAAGAGACCGGCGTTACCACGCAGATGGGTATTCAGGGCCACTCTATGGAGGGCATACGCCTGATTTGCGAGTGGATCTGGGATGGTGCCATAGGTGAAGTCCGCGAGGTGGATGCCTGGTGTAGTTTGTCGTACTATCCGTTTGGCCATGCTTACTGGAGTTCCAAGTGGAGCCGGCGTCCCAAGGACACGCCGCCTGTTCCGGCAACGCTCGATTGGGACCTATGGCTGGGCCCGGCACCGGAGCGGCCTTATCATCCGGCGTACCATCCGGGAGTGTGGCGATGCTGGTGGGACTTCGGCTGCGGTATGATGGGAGATCGTGGTGCTCATACGCTGGACCCGGTCTTTTGGGCATTAAAGCTCGGGCATCCCACGAGTGTGGAGGCTACGTCGCTCGATCTAAATCCCGATACGCATCCCATAGCGTCTATTGTAACCTATCGATTCGACGCCCGCGGTAACTTGCCGCCGGTTAAGCTGACGTGGTACGAGGGTGTCCGTCCGCCTCGGCCGACAGAGCTTGAAGACGGTAGGCGTATGGGCCATACAGAGGGAGGAGCGCTATTCAAAGGCAGTAAAGGCAAGCTGATGGCGGGTGTTTATGGGGAGGGGCCTCGATTGATACCGGAGAGCAGGATGAAAGAATACGAGCAGCCGCCGAAGACTATCCCGAGGGTGAAAGGCTCCCATGAGCAGGATTGGGTAAGGGCCTGTAAGAACAACCAACCGGCGGGTGCCGATTTTGAGTATTCGGGTCTGCTGACGGAGGTCTGTCTGCTCGGCAATGTAGCCAAGCGAATGGACGCTAGGATCGAGTGGGATGGAGAAAGCATGAAGGTCACGAACCTGCCCGAGGCGAACAAATACATTCGCACGCAGTATCGCCAAGGCTGGACTTTGTGAGTAAACGAGTGTCGCGTTTCGGGGAGACAAGGCTACTGGCATAGTCAAAGTGCTGTGCCTAAGCTGTGCTTGAGCACCCCACAGGCTCGCCGATCCATCTATCGATAACGCTCGTTCAAAACGCTCCTACTTTGCTTCGACGTCCCATGTAAGAACTAACATAGAATGCGGAGCCAATTCCACTTTGGCGCCGCTGCTGAATCCTTTCACGATCCTTGTTTTCACGTTTACCTGTGGCTGGCCCACTTCAAATTCGTTGCTGGCGGTAATCTCATCGGCGCTTAGCGTCCAGGATGTGGCTTTGTCACCTGTGACTTTGCCGTCAAACTTGATTGCCACAGGCTGTGACTTCGAGACATCGAGGCTGATAAGGATCAGGCCGCGTCGTCTGCCTTGAGCGAAACCATAGCTCCAGATGACTGGAATATTCGAAACCGTCTCAGGCTCTGCCTTCCATGCGAAATAGCCCTTCGCGTCAAACGTCGGCTCATCGTCAGAATGGACCGTCTTGACTAAGTTTCCGCCGATCACTTTGTTTGCCAGCATACATGCCAGAAATGTCGGCCGATATCGCTCGTGTCCCTTCCTCATGTTCAGGGCCGTCCCCCACAAACGCACCTCACCGATGCCGTGAGCTCGGTAGCCGTGCTGGATAAGCGAAAACAGGCACTGTGTGCGAATCTTGTGCTCGCGCATCATCATCAGCATGTTGTTGGCAACGTTAATGCCCCCCGCAATCGAAGTGACAATCTTATTTCGTGGTTCCAGCGGCGCGTCGCCGTGAGTGGTATGGTGATTGATCTCGTAGATCGAGAGTTCAATCCGAGCTTCTTTGGCAAGCTCGTAGTTCTGG
>DAOWID010000291.1 GCA_030641115.1 Planctomycetota bacterium
AGCTCATTGAGAAGTATCCCGACCAGATGGATGTCATCCTCACCCCCTATACCGCAAAGAGCAGATTGGTCACCGACGAAACGGGCCTATGGGCGAGCATAAAGAAGCATGATGTTGGCTGGTTCGGCATTAAGCCCTTTGCCAGCAACTCGGTCTTCAAGGGCGACAGCTCACCCGACAGCCCGCACTTCGAGCAGGACAACCGCATCGCCCGCTTGGCCATCCGCTACATCCTGTGCAACCCTGCGATCACTGCCCCTATTCCGGGCTTGATCAGTGTCCAGCAGGTTGATAACGTGGCGCGGGCCGTCAAAGAACATCGCGAGCTGGATAGCAAAGAGAAAGCTGACCTCCACGAGGCGATGGAGCATGCTTGGGCCAATCTGCCCAGCGACTATCAGTGGCTGAAGGATTGGGAGTACGTGTAGTCAACCCATGCTGGATAGGGAGTGAATATGAACCAGCGTATTTTCTCTGTGCTGGTTGCGCTGGCGGAATTGACCGCGGCAGCATTACTGAGCTGCGGTCGTACTAATGAGTCTGAACTTCGCATAGTCAAAATCACTTCTGTCGGCAATGGCGAAGCTAAAGAGCCAACCGCTCTACCGCCGTTGGTGATTGACAAGGATGCTCCATTGCTGCTGGATGAGCCGGCTGAATCCGAAAGGCATTCCCCTGCAGCGACTACCCGTGCCCTCAAGGACAACGCCGCTTGCTTTGTCTGCCATGCTAACTACAGGGAGGAACCGCTGGCCGGCTGGCACGCAGCGCATAATGTCGGCTGCGTCGATTGTCACTGGCCTTCATACGCGCACCGTAACGACGAGAACAACACGACTCCGCCCGATCGAATGTACCCAACTGATGAAATTGACCAGGCGTGCCGGAAATGCCACGCTTCCCACGACGTTCCAGCCGCAAAGGTCATCGCCTGTTGGCAATCCGCCAGACGTGAGGCGGATCCGGACAAGACAAATACCAAGGCAATTGTCTGCACTGATTGTCACGGTGACCACCGCCTGAAGCTCCGCAGTGTCCGGTGGAACAAGAAGACCGGAGAGTTACTGCGAAGTGGCAAAGGTCGCTAAGCAGTATCTGTTGCGGAAGCAGGATTTGTCATTCCCGCGAAAGCGGGAATCCAGTTTTTCAGCTCTGGACCCCTGCTTTCGCAGGGGTGACATTGGTGGTTTTTGTGGTCCACAACAAGTACTAAGTAAGAACTCAAACCTCCGCCTGCTATTATTTAAGGAAATCCGTTTTTTGATTTCCCTAAATAATCAAGCTAAGTAATTATTTTTCAAACAGTTACTGTTTGAATAGGAAAAATCAGACAACAAATTTTCCCCTTTCAAAGTATGCCTAATCTCAATTTTGCAGAAGTTCAATCCTAAATGCGAACGCGTGTTCGCACGGTTTCTGTGAAGGCATCTGGATCTTAAGCCCCTCGCTGTCTCGCTGCCACTTCAACTGGCCATCGTGACTCAAAAGCATAATCTTCGATATCTCCCCTATCTGATCCTTTGTAGAGAGCGATTTGATTGTGACCCATGCCTCGTTGCCCGGCCAATCCAAGCAGATAGCATAGAGGCCGTTGCCTTTTGTCGTGAACCGAATGTCCCCTGAGCTAAATGGCTTTGTACGTTCCTTAAAGTTCCCTTCCGGCACTACTGTTGGGCCTTCACCAAAGATGTTCCAGGGCCTTGTGCCGTGAATAGCTTCGCCGTTGATATCCATCCATTTGCCAAGCTCAACGAGTATGTTTTCGGCCTGAGAATCCAGAGTTCCGTCCGGCTTCAGCGGTATGTTCAACAACAAGTTGCCGTTCTTGCTGACAATGTCCACGAAGCCATCCACAATGGCATCAACTGATTTATACCTGGGCTTCGGCCGGTAATACCAGGGCCCAATAGACGTATCGTTCTGCCACGGCTCCGCCCTTATGCCGCCTAAGACCCCTCTTTCCATATCCAGCACACACATACCGTCCCGATACTCGCCATGCCCTTTGTCAGGATGGTTCTTGATGTTGAATACGGCTTGCAGTTTACCGCCGTGCCAGGCCATGTTCTGATTGTAATAGTAAGCCACCATCGACAACCCAACTTCTCCGAATGGGACCGACCCATCAAAGTAGAGAAGGTCAGGCCGATACTCATCCACCAGGTCCTTAGTCCGGTTGAACCAGTTCTGCTTCCAGGCCTCCGACGGATTCTTCGGGTATCTGTAGCTCGTATCTTCGTGTTTCTCGTGATACAAGTCTGCGTACTTAGGATCGGCGCCGTCGTAGGGGACTCCGGCATAAGGGCCATTTTTGTCACTGCCTTTGCTAACGTTGAACCAACTGTAGCTGCGGACAAGATGGACTGAAGCGCCGAACCGCAGCCCGTATTTCTCGCAGGCCTTTTTCCACATCCCCACGACATCCTTGTGCGGCCCCTTCTTCACAGAATTCCACCGATGGTGTGTTGAGTCCCACAGGTCGAAGTTGTCATGATGGCTGGCCACAGGAACTACGTACTTGGCCCCGGCCTTCTTGTAAAGCCGCACTAACCGATCGGGATCAAACTTCTCGGCCTTCCACAGAGCGATTATATCCTTGTAGCCGAACTTTGATGGGTGGCCGTATGTCTTCACGTGGTGCCGATAGGTTCGATGGCCCTCGATGTACATATTTCGGCCGTACCAATCGTCCACGCCAGGCACTGAGCACGGGCCCCAGTGCATGAAGATGCCCAGTTTTGCATCGCGGAACCATTCCGGGCATTCGTATTGCTGCAAAGACTCCCACGTAGGCTCAAACTTCTGGGCCGACATTTCTTGCGAGCAGCCTGCCGCCGACACAGTCAACGCCACGACTAAAGAGACGACTGATAAGATGTGTCCTTGCCGGTGCATATGTAATGCTCCTCTCAATTTTACAAAAGTCCACTTGCTTAGTGACAATTCTCACACTGCACTTGGTGATTATATCGAATTCGTGCTGGCCCCGCAATTTCTTTTGGAGTAACCGTTCACGCCGCAAATGTGGCGTCTTATGTCATTGCGAGGTCCGCCGCAGGCGGATCGTGGCAATCTCAATCGTTACATTTTAGATTGCTTCGTCGCAAAACTCCTCGCAATGACCCCAGCAACGCAACTTATACGCCGTGAACGGTTACCTTTTGGCCAAGAAAACTGTCCCAAGGATTCTCTCACCATACTATCGAATGAACAGCAGGCAGCTTTATCGTTTGAACTGCTCAAAAACATTTGCAGGATTGTCGCCATTGCAGTAGTATGGTTCCTAACCCGGACGAGCCGGAACCAAACAGGGTTGGATAAAAGGCTGATGCCTGACCGAAGGCACCTTCTGCTCATAAGGAACCGTCTTATTC
>DAOWID010000155.1 GCA_030641115.1 Planctomycetota bacterium
AGAGTTTTCCCGAACAGATCAAGGCCAAAGCTCAATGCTGGCTGCGGACTGTTACATCCAATACGCCATCTGAATTCGTCACGCAGACGGCGATGGCCAAGACCATCAAGAACAATTTATACGGTTTCGGAAAAGACTGGACAACGCAGTTAATTCGAGACGAGCAAAAAGAACACAAGAATAGAGACTTTCACAAGAAGGTTGCCTGATGTAAAACTTGTGACTGTCGAGATCCGTGTTAATCAGTATCTAACACAAGATTTCACTTGACGCCCAGCTCTCCGTCGTGTATGATATATATATAACTAAATTAAATAGAATCGCAATGGCAAGAGCAAAGAAAACAGAAGACACAACACAGAAGCTTGTCCTGAGCGCAGCCGAAGGAACAGGAGACAGCAAAATCAGGGCACAATCTACACCCAAACTACGATTGAGCATGCGACCCAACTTGTTCTACAATTGTCGAGAATCCTCTACAAATTGGCCCTATTTTTGCAAAACAAACCCAATTTCCCAAAAACCCAAATGAACGTAAACTTTTTTGTCACAAAGGATTATGAAAATCAGCCCCTCCGGAGCCTTCCGGCAAAACAAACCCAATCAAACCCAATTTCCACGGGGATCTAAATAAACGCGAACCTCTTTGCAGAAAAAGGGTTGACTTTTCGCCATGACAGCGTATTCGTATACTCCGTCGTGGGGGCAGCAGGGTGGTGTTATCTTTGGAAAGGGTTGTTATGAAGACGAGAGTATTCGAGCGGTGTCAGCAGAACCCTATAATTTCACCTCTGGACCTTCCGTTCCCAGCGGCGGCTGTGCTGAATCCCGGTGCTACTGAACAGGGCGATGAGGTTGTGCTGCTTGTTCGTGTTGAGGACCATTCGGGGCATTCGAACATCCACGTGGCCCGCAGTAAGAACGGTGTGAGCAATTGGAAGATTGAACCTAAGCCAATACTTGGCTACGGTGAGCCAAAATGGCGGTATGAGCAGTGGGGCTGCGAAGATCCGCGAGTTACATACTTGCCTGAAGAAAAGTGCTGGTATATTACCTACACTGGCTACTCGCCGAACGGTGCTGCGGTGGCGTTGGCGCGGACCGAAGACCTTGTTGAGGCTGAGCGAATCAGTCTGATCTTTTCGCCGAACAATAAAGACGCAGTGCTGTTTCCAAGAAAATTTGGTGACCGATGGGGTGTGCTTCATCGGCCGGATGCCGGTGGAATCGAACATATTTGGTCGGCGTATTCGCCGGACTTGGTGCATTGGGGCGAGCCGCATTGTGTGCTGCCTGAGCTTGCGGGTGCCGCGTGGGATGCTGTCAAGGTTGGTGCTGGGCCGCCGCCGATTTTGACAAACAGAGGCTGGCTGCTGATTTACCACGGGGTTAAGGGCTATGGCGGTCATCTGGTCTATCGCGCGGGTGTGGCGCTGCTGGACAAGGACAGGCCGCACAAGGCCATTGCTCGCTCGCCGAATTGGATATTTCAAGCTGAGGCGCCGTACGAGCTGTCCGGCTTGACGCCTAATGTTGTGTTCCCGACGGGGGCGCTTGTTCGCGGCGATGAGCTGTGGATGTACTACGGGGCGGCTGATAGCTGTACGTGTCTTGCAACGGCCAAGCTGGACGACATCTTGGGACTATTGGACACGTGACATCCTTGACAAGACAGACAATCTTGCTTTGCTCAGGCCAGATGCTTCGCCTTTTGGCTCAGCATGACAAATGCTCAGACTATGTGCGATTAGGCAGTGGTCTGGGTTTCGATGAACTTGACTATATTGTAGACTACTGAATTATACGGAACGTCTATCTTGTGCTTTTCGGCGAGGTTGATTACAGCGCCGTTTAAGGCATCGATTTCGGTCTTCTTCTTTGCGGTGATGTCTTGCAGAGTTGATGATTTATGTTCCGCAGTGTCAGGCACGAGTTTGTTGTAGAATACTTCGAGGAAGTCCTTCGCGGACTGCCAGTGTGTTTTATAACCTGCGGCAGCCATAACACTGAATACTTCGGCCACGATGCCGTCCATTATGGTCCGGCTATACTCCTTTTCAGCTAATACTCCGTACGGGACATCGAGGATAGCGCCGAGGGGATTAAGGGCACAATTGTACAGCATTTTGGCCCAAAGGTCTTTTTCGATCTGGCTTGTTGTTTCACAGGGTATGCCGCCTTTGGCTATAGCGTCAGACAAATCTGCAACG
>DAOWID010000159.1 GCA_030641115.1 Planctomycetota bacterium
GACAGTCCCTCCCCAACTGGTATGGACAAGGCCAATCGGCATGTTGAGCTCTTTGTGCAATTCTCTGCCGAAATAGTAGGCTACTGCTGAGAAACCGGCAACGGTGTCTGGGCTACACGGCTGCCAACTGCCAACACAATCACTCTGAGGCACGTCTGCGACCTTGCGCTCAACGGCGAAAAGTCTGATGTTGGGATGTTTGGCAGCGGCAATTTCCTGCTCGGGGTTTGCTGCTTGTCTGACGGCCCACTGCATGTTGGATTGGCCCGAGCATACCCAGACTTCGCCAACGAGAATATTCTTTATCGTTATCGTGTTCTTGCCGCGGAGAGTCATTTCGTACGGACCACCTACCTTCGGCGGATTCATTTTGAATATCCACTTGCCATCCTTGTCGGCGGTGACGCCCCACTGCATAGTGAGCCAACTGACGCTGACCATAACTTCTTCGCCCGGCTCTGCCCAGCCCCAGATGGTAATTTTTTGCCCCTGCTGCAGAACCATATTGTCGCTTATCACCGTCGGCAGCTTGACATCCGCGAAAACGGCGCTTGCACCGGTCAACAGCAAGGCAAGAGACAAGATTAAAAAGATTGATTCACTAAAAGTAGCTCTTCTGTCACTCATTTTTTTTGACTCCTCAATAAGCAAAGTCGTTTGGGAGGAATACGGAAGCTTTTCAGAGCTTCTCGTGCTTACCTTTCACCGAGTTCTACATCATCATCTTTCCATCCGAGTGCCAAGAATAGTAAATAGTAAATGGCAAATAGTAAACAACAAATAGTAAAAATTTGGTGGCTATTGAGGACGGATATGTGACCGGCCTCGAACCAGGTACAGGTTTGCCTCGTAATAGGCAAGTTGAGCGCAAGTTTGGCCGCGTTCCTAAGCTCGGTCCTCATCGAAGTCGCTCTCTTACAATCGATTTTGCGGCATGGTTCAATCCTGGGTGGCAGCCTCAAGCGCAGCTTGGGGATGGCAAAGCTCCAAAAGCGGCCTAACCATCCCCAAATCCTTCGGATTTGAGGCTGCCACCCACTATGGAGCCACAAATCAATGTTACCCAGAATCTGAGCTGTTTGAACCATGCCGATTTTGCGCTGCACGGCGGCCGGAGGTAAAAAAATTGTCAGTTTGGGCTTTACGTAGGTGCTGAACCACGGTATAGTGGCTCTGTAAATTAGTAGTGCAAGGAGAACTGCAAAATGACTAAACAAGGAAAACAAACAGGTCGTCTCATGAGAGCGGTTATTTGCGCAATCGTATTAGCTGCGCTGGTAATTTGGGCGGGATGCAAGAAGCAGCCTTCCGGACAGGCTGACGCTGAGCGTCCTGGAGGATCCGGGGAATCTGGGCCGGTTAGCGAAAGCCCCGATGAATCTGGGAGGACGGACGTTGAATCTCCAGCCGACTCCAAGATGAGCCTGAACGATGTCATCAACGCAGCGAGGACCTGGTACCCCACTTTCACATCCTGGTTTGGCAAGACATCGCCGGACTTTACTTTGACTGATATCACCGGGAAAGAACACACACTAAGCGGCTACCGTGGCAAAAATGTGATGGTTATCTTGTGGGCGATTCGGTGCCGCCCTTGTCAAATGGAGGTGCCGGACTTTATCGAATTGCGAAACACGGTAGGTGAAGACAAGCTGGCAATGCTAGCTATATCACCGGAGGATTCCACCTTGCTCGAGGGATTCGTCGCTCAGCAGAGAATCAACTATACCGTCATATCCAACCCGGGTACTATGCCGATGCCTTACAGCCTGGTACAGTATGTCCCCTCTACCTTCTTTATTGACCAGGAGGGTAAAATAAAGCTGGCTGTTACAGGTATGGTGCCTGTGGACGAAATCAAAGCCATCTTCCAGGCCAGATGAGCACGCGTGTTATAGCCCACGGGCTTGCGCAGTGTGGAAGTAAGAAGGGAACTCGAAACCAAAGGCCCGAAGCGGACTACGCACAATGCAATTTCACGGTCTGAAGTTTTTCACCGGAAGCCTTAAGAATTTCCTGGACAATGCCGAATAAACAAGTTAGAATCATGTCTTGAATTAACCGGCAGTTTCGTGTTTGGAATCGAGGCAACTGACTATGGCACATAAAAAAGGACAAGGCTCAACGAGGAACGGCAGAGATAGCAACGCACAGTATAGAGGCGTAAAGCTGTTTGGCGGCCAGGCAGTGAAGGCCGGCTCCATCATTATCAGGCAATGTGGAAC
>DAOWID010000249.1 GCA_030641115.1 Planctomycetota bacterium
CAGAGGTGCTCCAGTTTATGGTGTAATTCCCGTTCATGTCTGTGGACACAACAGTAGTGATTGTTGGCGTGCCCGGGAGGATTGGCGGAGTTGCGTTCACAGTTAGTGTAAAGTTGGAAAAGACAAGACCGCCTTTCCCATCACCCTGCTCGGCTTCGACGAAGTAAACCGCCTTAAAGACCTCCAGCGAAAACTAAACCGGTCTTTGCTCAGGTAAGGAGAGCATTTTGGCGTTGCGCTCGTTGGAACAAGATTTGACGGTAGCAACAAAGCACTCTATCTTGGCGTACAAACAAACAGATGTTTGAATGCTTGATTTACATATTCCCCGTTACGTGGTCATAATAGTGCCCATATTTTATGGTATGTGGATAATGATTTCAATGGCCTTTTAGGTTGCGATTCGTCCAGGTCAGGATCATAGCATGAGTAACGTCTAAGGCCGCTTCAAAGATGGTGCCAAATCGTCTTGTATTTGGCGACAGCTTTGATCGGCCCGGCGCCAGCCAAGCTTTTTGGTTTCACAACAAGCAATCTCCCTCCCTCGAAAGAGGGTGGGCAGGGAGATTGCGGTCGTTCGAGTGACACGGTTGCTTACGAGCAGAAGGTGCCTGCGGTCGGGCATCAGCCTTTTATCCAACCCTTGTTGGTTCCGGCTCGTCCGGGTTAGGTTCATTAACGCTATTAAAGATGAGGCTAACATTGGCTTTTTCAGTGCATTTTTAATCTTAATAAAGGCATCGGTATCTACTACCATTGGCCCGCTGTTTCTGCGTCCAATACGCTTGCCCACGTTGATTTTGCAGCCTTATGTTGATATACTTCTCAGTCCCTATGGGCAAACAAGTACACATTAAGTCGTTTGGATGCCAAATGAACAAACACGATACCGCACTGGTTCGCTCTGCGCTTGATAAGTCTGGCTTCACGTTTACCGAACAGGTCGAGCAGGCTGATGTTGTCCTGATAAATACCTGTTCGGTTCGCCAACATGCAGAACAACGAGTTTTCTCGCATCTCGGCCATCTGAAACATATCAAAAAAGGTCGGGCGGATATGATTGTTGCCGTGATTGGCTGTATGGCCCAGCGGCTTGGCGACAAACTGCTCGAACACGAGGCCGTAGATTTGGTCTGCGGACCGGCACAGATACCACAAATCGCCGACCTTGTAGCCAAGGTTCTGCAAGACGGGCAAAAGAAGCTGGCGGTGACAGAGAATATTCGCCAGACAGCGCATGAAGAGCAAGACCAGGCTTTGGAGAAGTTCGAATCTACCTACGGCATCGAAGACAAACAAATACCGGGGCAGGCTTTTGTGCGAGTGATGCGGGGCTGTAACAATTTCTGCTCGTATTGTGTCGTCCCTTATGTGCGCGGACCCGAGGTCTGTAGACCTCCCGCAGCGATAATAGAGCAAATCAGAAAACTCGCCGATACAGGAGTAAAACAGGTGACGCTGTTGGGCCAGACAGTAAATTCATACAAATATAAAAGCGGCGAGAGGACATGTTGTTTAGCTGATGTGCTTGCGATGGCAAGTGACATTGATGGAATCGAATGGCTCAAATTCGTGACCAGTTATCCATCGCAAGAGTTCTTCGATCCCATACTTCAGGTTATGGCAGGTTCACCGAAGGTCTGCGACTATTTGCACCTACCGGCGCAGACCGGCTCGGACAAAATCCTGCGAGCAATGAATCGCAACTATACAGCCGGCGACTATCTGGGGCTTCTTGACAGAGCCAGAGCAACAGTCCCGGATATTGCGATTGCCGGCGATTTCATAGTCGGCTTTCCCGGTGAAACCGAGGAGGATTTTCAAGCTACAGTCGATTTGGTAAAGCGAGCGAGATACAAAAACTGCTTCATTTTCAAATACTCGCCGCGCCCTGACACGTCCGCGGACAAGAGACTGCAAGATAATATACCTGCCGACGTAAAGAAGAGGCGGAATATCGAGCTGCTCGCCGTCCAGGGGAAAATAAGCGGCGAACTAAGTGAGCGGTTTCTCGGAAAGCAAGTGAGAGTTCTGGTCGAAGGATTGAGCAAAAAACCGCACTTAGACTTGGTTGAAAGCAAGGGGGAGCCACAATTGGTCGGCCGCACCGCAACAGATTACATTGTTGTATTTAATGGCCCGCAATCTCTGGCCGGCCAGTTCGCAAAAGTCAAAATAGCGAGGACCAGCCCTTTGACTCTTTTCGGCGAGCTCACATGACCCATCGAGACAGTTGTCAGTCTTTGTCTCGAACGATTGCTTTTGTTGCTCCGGTCGTAAAGCCGCCATCTACTAAGATTATTTGTCCCGTGATATATTCCGAAGCGTCCGAGGCCAAAAAGACGACCGTGCCGTCAAGATCGTGCGGCTGGCCAAGACGGTTGAGCGGAATGCGGCTCGTAATGTAATCTACCCACTCTTTGTTCTCGTATAATACTGCGTTCTGGGCTGTCTTGAACCAGCCGGGCGCCAGCACATTTACCGTGATTCCATATCTGCCCCATTCCGCCGCGAGGCTTCTGCTCACTTGCAGAATGCCCCCGCGACTCGCGGTATAAGGTGCAATCCCCTCCATCCCGAATACGCATGTGCACGACCCTATATTTATTATCCGCCCGTAGTTCCGTTTTATCATCTCTTTGCCCACGGCCTGAGCGCAGAAGAAAGCACCTTTTAGATTTGTATCCAGCACCGTGTCCCAGTCTTCCCACCGAAATTCAGCGCTGGGATGCCGAATATTTAGGCCGGCATTATTGACTAAGATATCGATCTTGCCATATTCTTTCATTGTCACACGGACCATATTCTCAATGTCACTTTGCGAGAGGACATCCAATTCAACGGGTAATGCCTTCCTGCCAAGCGACTCTACTTCCTGCTTGAATTCGGTCAGTCTCGCTAATTCCCGGCTGGTAATCACCAAATCTGCGCCGGCTTTAGCAAGTGCTCTGCCGAAGTATTGTCCCAAGCCACGACTCGTCCCCGTCACTATTGCCACCTTGCCCGAAAGATCAAACAAATCCTGCATCTCTACTTCCTCAAACTCTAAAGCCTCTGGCTATCATTCTGCTGAATTTTGCGTTATTAAAGAAAGCCTGGGTGGCACCCTCAAACTTGTTTGGGGGTGGTCAAATGCCCTCAGAGTGACACATAGAATTCTATGGCTCCAAAACAATTTTGAGCAAGTCCTCTTTAGCCTTGAGCAGCCGGTCGAAGGCACTCGGCCCCTCGTCCAGCGGCAAGACATCACTAATCAAAGGCTCCACATTTATTTTGCCTGAAGCTACCATGCCTATGCAGTCACGGAATTCACCGGAGCTGGCATACGAACCTGTGAACGTAAGTTCCCGTGCAACCAATTCCTGCAAGTTGAACTCAGCCATCTTCTGCAAATTGCCGACGGCTACAAGATACCCGCCCATCTTTGTCACCGAAATGGCGTTGGCGAAGGTCTCTGCGTAGCCAACGGCTTCAAAACTAACATCTGCTCCTTTATTGTTTGTGAGTTTATGAACTGCTTCCTTCAGATCAGACTTCGTAGGATTGATAAGCTCATCGGCCCCCAACTTTTTCGCCACGTCAAGCCGGAATTCATTAATGTCACAGACGATGACTCTTTCAGCGCCTCGCAGTTTGACAGCCTGCAAAATGAATAGACCGATCGTCCCCGCCCCAATAACCACGACCGTATCGTCACCCGATATGGGTGCTCTGTTGGCTGCGTGCGTACCTATCGATGCCGGCTCCAAGAGAGCAGCATGGGTAAAGGACAGATTATCCGGAATCTTCGAGACAATCCAGGATGGCACGGCGACGTATTCTGCAAATGCGCCGTGCCTTTTGAATTCCGGGATTGAAACGCCGAGCACTTGCCTGCTTTCACAGCGATTGTACCAGCCTTTTTTGCACGCCTCGCATTCGTTGCAGTACACAGTTGAGTCAAAGCAGACCCTATCGCCCCTTTCAAAATCCTTAACGTTTTTGCCAAATCCTTCGACGATACCGGCTGCCTCGTGCCCCATAATCAAGGGTGGGATTCTCCTACCCGTTTTGCCTGTAAAGCCGTGTACGTCCGAGCCGCATATCCCGCAAGCCTTAACGCGAACTAACACGTCGTCGTCACCGGCCACCGGGCCAGGAAAATCCGAATATTCGAGACAATATGGTTTTGTATAGATTAAAGCCTTCAATTGGATCCTCTACTTGCCGAACAAAGCGGATGGAATCTGGAAAACGCAAAAATAGCCAAACACCAAGAACGCGATAATCAAACCGACGGCGAAGAGCCAATTCGGTTTGAGAATTCTCGCCGCCTCTTTTGAGAGCATCTTCGGCATCACCACAAACAGGCCAATCGCAACCCAAAGCGCCTGCAGCGGCGTCAAGAGCAAGCCGTCAAGTATCGCGCCGATTTTAACAAGCGCCACCGGTTTCTTGTTAAAGCAAAAAACGATAATCATATTTGCACACAAAAAGAAAAGCAGAAAGAGCCTGAACTGCGTCTTCCAGGAGAACTTTTTGCCAAAGCCCGGGATGCAAATCCTACAGGAGTCCGCGAGCAATCTCGGCCAGCCCGCAAGCTGGCCCGTCTGTGTCGAAATCAGCGCAGCCGCTCCTGCCAGCATGAATAGGAACCCGCCCACGGGCCCCCACTTTGACGAGAAAAGCTCCGAAAGCTCGAAGGCCACCTGCTCACCCTGAGGTGCGACGTGCGCCGGTCGCAGGATGCCTGCCCCCGCAACCAAAAACGCACCCGTGACAACGATTCCTATTACCATCGCCAACGTCGCGTCAACGTATAGCACCCTGCACCAGCCTTTTATCTTTTCCGCACTGCCGCGGCTCATACGCTGAAGGGCGGAAACATCCGCAGCTCTGCCGTATCCTCTGCCTGCCGCGGCCCCATAGCCGGCACCGAGCACCCAATATGTGTACCATACCTGACTGGCAAAGCCGCCCGCGCTCCAGCCGAGAAGTGGAAGTATCTCCTTCCACGGATTCTCGCTGACGCCTTCGACGCCCAGCGCCCACTGCGGAACCCGCGGCATTTCAAGGCTGAGACTTCGCATAAGTTCGCTAAAGCCGGGGAAAACATGCGCCGCAACATATATGACCCCTAAAACGATAATCAGCACAAAGATGCTCATTACGATTTTTAGAATATTGAATACCCCGGACCAAACTACTGCCAGGGCAAAAAACGTAACAAGCCACCCGGCTAAGGCCGCATCAATTGGAATCATACTGCTTACAAAGACACCGGCAGCCGTCGCAAGCGAGCCAATAGCAAGCGTCGCACTTGCGAACTGAGCGATCAGGACAATCCAGACCGCCCAGTGCCTGCCGCCCGGCATGCGGTCGAACATATCGACCATGCCTTCGCCGGTGCAGACGGTATAGCGGGCGCCGCTCATGCCGATCCAGAACTTCAGAAATACGCCCACCACGATAGCCCACAGCACCGTCGTCCCTAAAATAGCCCCCGCACGCGTAGCTAAGATAACCTCTCCGGACCCGATATATTCAGCCGCCCAGACAAACGATGGCCCAACCAGCGCAAAAATCGCAAGCCCCACCGGCGGCTTACGGATCACCAAGTCATTGCTTTGCTTTTCTTCTTGCACGAGTTTGCGCCCTTTCACAAGACTTATGACTATACCGTCATTTCGACCGAGCGAAGTCCGCCATTGGCGGAGAGAAATCTGTAAAAAACACAATATCCATTTTTCACATAGTCCAGCCACTTATCCAATACGCTACTACTGCAGCGCCGACAGTAACTTACCGGTTCGCAGTTGTGTTGTCCAAGAATTTTTGCTCGGCTTGGCTTAGGGAAATAGTAAATGGCAAATAGTAAATAGTAAATTAAGAGCCCCTGCTCCATTTCACCCGCGAAAGCTCCTCCCCCAGCTTCGGCTTGCGAAATACAAACAAATGCTCGTGCATTATAAGGTAAAACTTATCGCGCTTAGCCTTCCACCTCCAGCGCTCGGTAGATTTGCAGTGGTGCTGCACCTTGATAATGTCTTCTTTAAGTACAAACCCGACTCTTAGAAAACGCTGCATAACGTTAAACGCAAGCGGCACAAAGTGTTTTGCCTTGCGGGTATCGCCGATGAGTATCGCACAGTATTTATCCGGCTTAAGAACACGGAACAATCCTTTGGCGATTTTCTCGATTTCGCTGCAAAACTTCGGCAGACTGCCGATATTTGACAGATCTTCCGGTATCTTGCCGCCGGAGTATTTTATTATATTCATGTATGGCGGATGAGTCAGAACAAGGTCGAACGAGTTATCATCGAGCAACGATAAATCCCGTGCATCGCCGACCTTCACCTCCTGGTGGCTCGGCAGATGATGCCTAAACCGCAAAGCTGCTTTCGTTAGTTCCACCGCTTCGGGGTTTATATCCATGCCCAGAGCGTTTCTTGCCAAGAGCTTAGCCTCAATAAGCGTAGTGCCCGCCCCAACCATCGGGTCAAGAATAATATCGCCTCTGTCGGTATACATCTCGATAATATTCCGCGCTACCTGCGGTGCAAAATTGCCTCGATACTTGGGATTGTGTGTCGCCCAATTCCCACGCTCAGGAAATGACCAAACAGTCGTATATTCGGGCTCCCAGAAAAGAGGCCCAACTTCTTTATATGTGCAGTTTGATTTTGCTGTTGCCGACACTAATCCTGACTTCTCAATGCACAAAGACTACGCAATGTGCTTATAGTTTTCGTCAGGATCGTGGATCAGAATTTTGGATTGATCAACAGCCTAAAGGTAGCAATCTTTTAACAAGTAAAATTTTCCTACCACCGGCTAATCTGGACTTCATTTCGTATTGTTCTCAGTTTGAAAAGGTTTGAGTGATAGTCTGATATTTGTTCATAGCTTAAGAATCTTACATATTTCTTGATTTGTTGAAACGCGGTTAGGGACAAAGCGTCCTGAAAAAGTCGTTTCCGTTTGGCTTGTGAGACGATTACCATATCGGTTCTAAAATCTTGGAGTTCTACGAACTTTATAAGGGAATTTTTCATGTCTGTTGAATGTTCAACTTCAAAAATTGATGCAGGCATTTTTCTCTTATTGAACCAGATTACGTCGATAGTTTTGGCACGCCTAACGATGCTTGGATAACAAAACGGGTATATCTCTTTTAGTGATGTAAGATCTCCAAGAAAATCGCTTGCAAGAAAACGCTTATTTTTGTCTTGCGGTGGAACAAAAGTATCGTATTGCTGCAAGTTACCTACTTGTACAATGAGTCCTTGGTAATACGAATGCGTAAAATCTACTTGTGCGCTAGTTTTCTTTTTTGTGGGAATCATTTCATGAGGTAATTTGTTTCGGTAGGATTTGAGGGCCCAAAGACCAGGCCTAATTTTGAAGAAAAATCTTTCATCCTGAACAATCCGTCTCATACTGGCAAAAGGTGTTTTTGTCTTCCATTCAACACCCGGTACTTTCAAAACATGCTGATAAAGATGAGCCAATGTAGCATAACCACCGTTTTGTTCCATGACTTTGATGACCGCTTCGTATTGCTTCATGTTCGGGACTCCTGATTGAAAAGGAACAGGCAATTCAGCACATTCCAAATTACCTACAAATGTCCTAAATATCCAGTAAAACCTTAATATTAACATATAGAGCTTTAGCGATTTTCTCAAGGTTTCTCAGGCCTATGTTTTTCTCTCCCCGTTCGATTTGGCCAACATAAACCCTATGAATCCCGGCTAACGCGCCCAGTTCCTCCTGGGAGAGACCATGTTCTTCACGAGTTCGCCGTATGTTCAAACCAACTTCCTCGTTTATATGGCTCTTCATAGCTGTTCCTATTATTGATCGCGAGAATAGGCGGCGCCTACGAGATTATAAGTAGCATTTTGAGTCTCTGATCTTTCTTATTTTGAAGCCGACTTCTTTGTTAATGTCGCCCATGTTTTTTCTCCCGTAAACAATGAAGGTATGGTAGCGAGACCTTGACTACCTATGGGTAGCATTCTGGTTCGCAGGACTTTTTTATCTTCTCTTCACCATCTTTGTCGGAAGTCCACCTGCGGCGGATATCCGTACCCAGCCCTCCAGAGGCGGATCCTCGACCTCCCAAGCTTGTCCTGAGCCCAGCCTGCACTGAGCGCAGCC
>DAOWID010000280.1 GCA_030641115.1 Planctomycetota bacterium
ACCCATGCCACCATAGCCGCCGCCCATGCCACCCATGCCACCCATGCCGTAGCCGCCCATGCCACCCATGCCACCCATGCCACCCATCATGCCGCCCATGCCGCCCATCATGCCCATGCCGCCCATTTGACGGAAATTGGCCGGCTCACTTACAAGGTCCGTAATATCGTAAACGCGCGTCTCCATTTTGCTCGGAAGCATGTCTACCGTGGCGACAGTAATCAGTCCGTTCTCAACAACATAGCCCAGATCTGTAAGTCCGGTCGAGACCGCCTTTAGCAGATTCTCCAACGCCGTGCCGAGCCGAACCGCAGGCAGCCCATCCATACTTATCTCGGTAGTTGGCTCAATCGTGGCATTGTCGAACAAATCCCGCCAGAGCACCACTATCTTCAACTCTGGCTCCACAGAATTCCTCATATCTTCAATCGCTTCGCTAAAGGGCATACTGGGTGATAACTGTGAAAGGTCAACAATTTGGTCTAACTGTTCGTAAACGGCTACGTCAGCCTTATCCAACCCGATCGGCTTGTCGGGCTGACGTGTCGGCTTCTCGATAATCTCCAGCCAATTCTTCGGATACCTTAGCTCTCCGGCATACGGAATTGTGGACTCATCGGTCTCTAACAGAGTGTCTACCAGCTCTTTGTCCGCCTCCTTCCGCATCTCCACTTGCTGCCGGAAGTAAACCGTATCCTCCAACATGTCTTTCCAGACCAGCGCCTCGTCATGCAGCGGATCTATCACCAGCAGCGTTTTCAACTGACCGAGAGCCGCGTCATAACGCTGCTGCTTCGTATACGCCTTCGCACTCTCCATCAGCGTCTCTATTCTTTTCTGCCTCTCAGCATCCCATTGCTCTCTGAAACGCTCTCGTGCCTCTATCGCTTCTTGGAGCCTCTGCTGCTCCAGTTCCTGACCCTTCGCTTGCTCTGCCGCCGCTATTTGTTCGTGCAGTTGTCTCAACCCGCTGCTGTATAGTTTGAAAAGCTCATTGCCAAGGTCCAGTTGGTTTTGGTTCACTGTCTGTCCTGCCGTTTCAACCGCTGCTTTCGCCTCATCAAATTTGCCCTGGCTCATGTAGGCGTGCGCTTTAGCTACGGCGTCGCCAACAACCGCCTTAGTGTAGCTTCGTACGCTGTTCCTTCGGCGATTAATCACTTCGATGTAGCCGCCTTCTCTTGCCACAGGCGCAATGACCTCGGCTCCACTAACTCTCGGCCTGATAAGCCCTGGCCTAATGATCTCCCTCTCCAGCGGCCACCTAATCGTAGGTTCGGGCAATTTCCTCTCGGGTCTCACATCTGTCAAACCGGAAGGCGCGGTGACTAAGTCTTTCTTAGCTAAAACACTATCTATATGTGACAAGTAACCGCGTATCGTCTTTTCCATCGCCGCAGGAATCAGCCCGAATCGCCCGCTATTCGCAACTTCGACAAATCCTTCACGTGCCTCCGCGAACTGACCGCTGCGGTACAATCGCATGCTGCGGTCATAAATCTGGGCAATTATTCTTTTGATCCGGTTTAGCTGATCAACTATTGTCTCTGGCTCCTCTGCCACTTCTTCACGCACTCCTTCGACCGAAGGCTTCGTCTCTTTCGGCAAAGGCTTAACCTCTTTGGGCTTTTCGATGGGCACCTCCTTGACTGCCTGACTTTCTATCTCCCTCAGGAACGCCGACACTTGGTCCAGCTCCTGCTTCGTCAGGTACTCGCTGTCCTTGACCGTTTCAAGATGTGCCTTGGCCGTCGCCAAATCACCTTGCGCAGCCGACTCATCGGCTGAATCCCTATGCTTCAATGCCCGGTTTCTTTCAAGTGCAGCTATCTGTGTCTTTTCCAAAAGAACCTTCAGCTTGGCACGGTCTGAACTAGTTAAGTGTTCCTTGTAAGCTTGGGCCATGAGCAAGGTCTTTTCTGCTGAAATGTAGTAACCAAGCTCATATTGATTTATCCCGACCTGGACCATCTGTTGAACCAGGTGCTGCATCATCTCGTCTTCATCGACTTCTGCCCCCCGTGATGGAGGCGCTTCCAACAGTGCTGTTGTCAGAAACAGAATCGATACCAGAACAATTGAGAGGGACCGTCTGCCCAACGATTCGATCAGAGAACTTGACTTGTCCAAAGCTAACCTCCTGCCCACAAAAGAAATCGCCCCATCACCCTGCCGGGAAATCGTTTACACTTTTTACAGCCCTTTCGCCCACCAATCGCAAAGCGTAGGTTGCACTACGGCTACTTCAATTTATAAAAAAATGGTTCCTTTTGCAAGAGAAAATTTCCATTTCTATCCATTTGGCCGATAATATCTAAACTGGAAGTTTGGCAGCTTGGAACGGCTGTCAAAACCTGACGCAAAACAGTCGTCCAAAAACCGATCTTTTTTCAGGTCCAGTGCAGCCTCAGCAGATAAGAACTGTTAAAAACGAGCAATATGGCCCAAAAACCCCTGATATTAGCCGTTGAAACCTCAAGCCGCACGGGCTCCGTCGCCATAGCGCTTGGCGAAAAAATGCTCGCCGAAGCCACATTTTCCGCGCCGCTCAGACACAGCGCAGAGATTTTCCCTGCCATTGAGGACCTGCTCCGGCAATTCACCCGAAAAACGCAGCAAATTCAGCACATTTATATTTCTATCGGCCCCGGCAGCTTCACAGGCCTGCGCGTAGCGACAACCTTGGCAAAAACCATGCACCTGGCCAATCCGCCGCAGCGGACAAAGATCGTCCCAGTCGATACACTTGACGTAATCGCCGCCAACGCCGCCGATTGTGGACAATCCCCTGAAAGAATCGCCACCATCCTCGACGCCAAGCGAAGCCAATTCTTCGTCGCCGCCTACAGCCGTCTTGACGAGACCAGCACCACGATACGAGCATCGACCATCGAGCAGCAAGCATCGAGCATCCAGCCCCAAGCATCAAGCACCGAGCATCCAGGATCGAGCATCGAGCATCAAGAGGTGGTTAGTGGGATATGGAAAAAGATACTCCCGGATTCCCT
>DAOWID010000140.1 GCA_030641115.1 Planctomycetota bacterium
CTTGATGCCTGTAAGCTGCGATAACACCATACGTTGATAGGATGTCGGGTGCGTTGATCCAGGCAGAAACGGCATAACTCGTTTCCAAATCAACTTCGAGTGGCGCTGCCACGTCAACGTAGTCGTCCATGCCATCGAAGTCCAGTGCTCCGTCAATTCGGCCGGTTGTCCATTCTGCTCCGTAGACAGTCCCATGATTATCTCCGACTGAATCATACGCGATTGAGCCGCTACCTTCGTCAAATGTCCAGTGAGCGACAGGAGCCGCCAGGCTGTCTTGATAAAGCTGCACGACCTCTTCAGAGGACAAAGCTCTATTGAAAATCATCATTTCGTCAATCTTACCATCAAACGGATGAACGGTGCCGGATAGTCTTATCAAGATTCCAATGGTTGCCGTTTCAGCGCTTGCCTGAATGTCTGGAAAACCATAGACAACAGGACACTCAGAGATTGTCTGTTTTGTGAAAGTATCCTTCTGCCCGTTGATGTACGCTGCGGCCCCCGTGCTACTGGTAACCACCACAATGTGATACCATTCATGCGAACCTATGTGTGTTGACCCACGATACCAGCAGTCGTCGTAGGACCCACTTGCCTTCCTCAGCGCATAGGCAATGACATCATCCACTATCGGCAAGTAGAAGAACCAATGGTCGCTTTCGGAATCTCCATAGCCGAGGATAGTGTAGTGTTTTGAGCCGGTTTCATTTCTGTAAACCCACGCGGAAAATGTAACATTTGAACCCAACTCATCGAAAGAGTTGTCCGCTAACGCAACGTAATCCTCATAACCATCGAAGTTCAGCGCACCATTCACTTGACCTGCGGTCCATTCTGCTCCATAGACTGTTCCATGGTTGTCGCCGGCCGAATCGTATGCTATGTTGTCCTGGCCCTCGTCAAACGTCCAGTGAGAAACTATGTCTTCTCCCGCCTCGGCAAAACGCGGGTCGGCATCGATATTGCCTTCGCCGGGCCAGCCACCTTGCACGTCACAATACGTAAGCGACGGCAAGGCTCCGCCGGCTAAGGATGTCTCGTAGGGTGTATCTGCCCACAAAATACAATTAGTCAAAATTGGGTAGCTGTGGCCTCTGGCGGCAATTCCTCCGCCTTCGCCCTTTGTGGAGTTGTCTGCGATGGTACAGTTGATAATTATGGGGCTTGCGTTATGACAGTCAATGCCGCCGCCTCCGAAGCCGGTGCAGAAATTCTCGCAGATGAGGCAGTTGGCAATTGTCGGCTCAGCGGAGTCTTGAACTGCTAGGCCGGCACCATGTTTTGCCTCATTCAATCTAATTATGCAATGACTGATGGTGGGGCTGCTGCTGCAATAGATTCCGCCACCGTTGTCGGCCGAGCCATTTATTATGGTGAAACCCTCTACCACGGTATTGGCGTCTTCGTTATGACCAAAATAAAAGCCACGCCCGTCATGCATACAATCAATAATACAGCTTGCTGCCCCATTCTCGCTGCGCAAAGTGATTGCCTTTCCTTTCAGGTTGATATCTCGATTGCCCTGGCCAGTGTACGTACCATCGGCTACAATAACCGTGTCACCGTCCACCGCTGAATCGATACTCTTCTGGATGGTTGCGAAAGCTGCCTCTGGCGTTAGCCCGTCGTTGTCATCGTCCCCATTTACTGCATCGATGTACCAGATGCGCAGCTCTACATCTTGAAACTCGTACGCCCCCATATCCACAATCCCAGCCATGATTCGCGGATTGGCGTCGAGGTCAGTTTCCGGCAGACCACCTGGCGGATCATTCGTACCGGCATCAATGCAGGGGGAGCCAGCCTGAAGGTGGTAGTCGTCGCTATCAGGATCGATGAACAGGGGATCCGCATCAATATTGCCGTGCCCCCAATTTAGCGTACACCCAGCCTCTACGTGCACTCCCGCGTAGCCGCCTTCGATGTCACTGCAGCGGACTGTTATTGCCGCAGTGTACGTTGTTCCTGCCCAACTGTATAGGGCTAAGTATATGTTATCGCCCCGTACAGCCGTATTTTCCCATATAATGCAGTTGGTTACTGTTGGGTTGCTTTCTCTCATGCTACATATCGCTCCGCCTCCTTCAGCCGAGTTCGCGTTGAATGTGCAATTGACCAAATTCGCATTGCTCTGATTCCAGTTGTGCATAGCCCCACCCATTTTGGTTGCCCAGTTGCCTACGAACATGCAATTAACCATCGCCGGGCTCGTGGCGTGATTGTACATAGCACCACCGTCGAACATTGCCGAATTCCCATTGAAGATACAATTAGTGAGTCTCGCGCTGGCATGGTAGCTGTCGATTCCGCCGCCGATCTGGTCCGCCGAATTTCCTGTGAACACACAGCCAGACAGTGTCAGGTCGCAGGTGTGACTGTGTATGCCTCCACCGAAGCACGCCGAGTTACCTCTGAAGGTACAGTTTGTCAGTGTCAGGCTGCTGTCGCCGTTGCAAATCGCGCCACCATGGCCCGACGCCCCAGTACAGTTACCCCTGAACGTGCAGGTTATGAGTGTCGGTCGACCATCTCGATTGTAGATCGCTCCACCTTTGGAACGTGCAAAGTTCTCGTTGAATGTGCAGTTCATCAGTGTGGGACTTCCCGACTTGTTATACATCGCGCCACCACGTTCCCAGACGGAGCCATATGCATTGCCCCCGCTGATAGTGAAACCGTCCAGGACGGCCGTCGAGTCGGTTCCACTGCCGGTCACAACGTGGTAGCTGTTCTCGGTGTTGTTGGCGAAGTCCGGGCCGTCATCGCCGTTCAGATCGCCGCTCAGGATCGTCTCGTACACATCTATGTTACGGGCATCGGGGTCTGGTTCACCGAAGCCGGCGTAGCCACCTTTACTAACCACGCCACTCCTGAGCTGGAATGTAGCCATACGGTCGCCGGACGTAATCCCAGCCCTTTGGTCGGGCTTGTAGATGCCCTGCGCAACTCGTATCTCATCGGCGCTCGTAGCAGCAGACAGCGCATCCTGCAGAAAATTGTAAGCATCAGCCCAAGTAGAGCCGTCATTGCTCCCAACGGCATCGGCATCAACGTAAAATGTCCTGACTTCGACAATACGCGGGACACACGAGACTGCCTTTTCCGCATGGACGGTAATCTCACCCTCAGTATACGCGGCATATATGGTGACCAATTTGGCTTCGTCTATATCCTCTGTTGTCAGCAAGCCATTCTCATCTATGCTTGCGCAACCAGGCGAGTGGGCTGACCAAATTGTCTTTGCAGTCACATCTTCTGCCGAACCATCGCTATAATAGGCTACAGCAGTGTATTGCGCTGAGGACTGCTCGAATACTTCATCCGGCCCTGTTATCTCAAGTTCCACGGGACCAGGGGAGATAGTGGTGAAACTCCAGACCACGCCTTCGTGTTTCGTAGTATCATCGTGTTCAACCTCATCGATCCGCCAGTAGTAAGTCGTCCCCATTGCAAGTGTCCCGGGATCATAGATTTTATCCGGCTGGTTGCCCTTGAACGTGCCGCCGGTGCCATTAGCCACTTCGGTTTCATCGGTGCCAAAGTACACATCGTGTGTGACCGCAGTAGAACCTTGAGACCAGCTAAGGCCCGAATCCGTCGCCACATATTTGGCGCCATCAGGCGGATCCGGACTGTAGGCGGTTAACGGCGCAGCCGTAAAGCTCCAGACATCACCCGTATGTATCGTTATGCCGTCCTCTTCGACTTCATCGATCCGCCAGTAGTAGGTGGTCCCTGGGACCCAACCTGCGAGCTCGAACCACATGTTCCAGGCTAAGGGCTGGCGGGCTACGTACTCAGCGGCACCGGGCGTCGAATTAGTGCCTAAGTATACATCGTGCCACTTCGCAGTTTCTCCCGCCGTCCACTTAAGCAGCGGTGTGGTCACACCTGTAGCGCCGTCAGGCGGGTCGGGGTCGTTGGCCTTGAGGCTACCGCTCGCAAGCGGAGGCGACTCGACTGCCGTAGCAGACCCTGCAAACGCGTGCAAAGTTAGAACTGCTAACATCACGACAATAATGGATAGGTTGATTCCGGCCTTCATAATCCTTACCTCCTTTTCAGACTACTGCGAACCCATCTGTTCACGGTACACACCTGTATACTGAACAGCTTTGAGAGTCTCTTCACGGCGTTCACGTCTCGCATGTATTATTCTACAGGGAAGGATTTCACTTTTCAACCAAAATTGTCCCACTTTTTCGGACTTTTCTTGATAAATCCCACATTTTAGAGGATTTTCCTCATTATGGCCCTGCCTGCGAAGCTTTGGCCGGCGCTATAGACTTGGCAGGCACGAAACTCGACACTCTGTCCAAAAGTTTAGCGGTTGAATGCTCAAGGAAGTTGTGATATTTTCACCTTCCAGAATCCAGTATGTTACGAAGAACCGAAAGAGCCTAAATAGCAAATAATCTCACTGGGCTTCAGAAGGGACGATTGATGAGTACCGATGAGGATTACCAGAAAAAGATATTTTGTGAACACATAAGGAAAAAGGGAGTGTTTAAGGGCGATGAGGTTTCGGCAGTATTACTCAGAATCGTTAAACGCTATATTGCTGACGATATTTTGGATATCGGAGCAGGTTCAGGGGCATTGATAAAGCTGCTAAATACCAAGGGACACACAGCAAAAGGCGTCGATTTGTATTCAACATCAAATGATATTCAACAAGGGTCAATCACCGATTTGCCATTTGACGATGGCCGCTTTAGCACCGCTTTTTGCTGCGATGTAATTGAGCATTTGGCGAACGAGCAATTAGATAGCGGTATCGCGGAGACCGCAAGAGTCCTGAAAAAGAGCGGACACTTCATAATAACAACTCCTTCTGACGAAGACTTAAAGCTGAACAGCGTTGTCTGTCCCGAGTGTGGACACCAGTTTCATCGGTATGGGCACCTTCAGTCCTTCAATCAGGAAAAGATCAGAACCATATTGAGTGGGCACGGATTCAAAATAAGCTTTATAAACGTCTACGCATTAGGAGCGATGGCAAAAGTTCCACTCGGCAGATACATTCATTTTTTGCTGAAGAGATTGCAGTTCCAGTTCATTGGAAAGACTATAGTCGTTGTCGCTCAAAAAGTCTGAAATTGAAGGGCTGGGTTTGAATTGACATCTGCCATCTAAGGTTAATGCAGGACCGTTGTAATAATCCGTGTTTGTGAGGAGCGGTCGTTTATAGCTGCGCGTTGTTTGGGGGTTTTCGTATACTCCAGTATAATTGAAACGCTGCCCCGATGATGGCCATAAGAATTTTGTTCGAGAAGATTATCATCGACATCAGCAGGGCTGAAGAGCCATCCACACCGTAGAGCGCCAGTGTACCGACTAATGTGGCCTCCCGGACACCGAGATTTGCGATGGATATCGGCAATCGCCCGAGAAGAAAGATGACGGAGCATTGCCATATCAGTACGCCAACGGGAACACTTATCCACGCGGCTTTGGCGGCAAAAATGTAGATTATTGTGCCGACGATTGTTGAGCTTGCGACGCTCAGAAAGAATGCTGTGAAATGGAATGACCATGGGGCTGTCTGGAATACGGAAAGCTGTTGGAGGATTCTGTTGCCGGTATCTCGAACCGATGCCGGCAAAGGCTTCAACATGGACGAAAGACATTTAGCCAACTTTTGGCCGACTCTGTGACTTAGCAGCGACAGGCATCCTACAACCGAAAGTATCAATAGCGCTGCGCAGATTGCCGGTAATTGCCAATTGCCGGCTGGATTGGTCACAATCAAAGCGACCAAAGCGGAGACAATTATGATCAGCAATGAGGTGAACTGGTTATATGCCATGCTGCTGAAGACGTTGCTGCCTTTGCCCGTGTGACGTCGCAGGATGTACCATTTGATGGGCGTATCGAAAACGCCAGGCAAAACCATGCCGTAGAGGGCGGTGACGGCACTGGCACCAAAGAGTGTACCAGTACCGGCTTGACAATCCAGCTTTTTCAAAATCAAACGCATCTTGATTGACAAAATCCAGTACGCTACTACCGTTAATCCCCAAACAAACCGAAGCAGGGACCACTGAGCTTCTCGTATTGCCTGAGCTAACTGCCCGAAGTCTACTTGGAAGAAGACCCACGTTAGTAAGGCAGCCGTAATAATCAGCTTCGCAATGAATTTCAGTATTTGCTTACGTTGTTCGAGCATCCAAGTGTCATTCCCGCCCCTGCTTTCGCAGGGGTAAACTTGTCCCCGCGTAGGCGGGGAGCGGGAATCCAGCTTTCATAAATAATTCAGGCCATCCATCTTTTGTGCCATAAATTAAACATCATGATGCACCAGAAAAGCCGAGAATAGTCTGCATGTCCCTTTTGATGTTTTTGCCACATATTTTCAAGAAAATTCCTATCGTAGTAACTGGACGTGTGGGAATCAAAAATCTCTTGATAGGCGAAATCTCTCAACTCGTTTCTGAAATAGTGCACAAGAGGGACCGAAAAGCCTTTCTTTCTGCGATACAAAATCTCCTTGGGTAGAACGTCGGAAAAAGCCTTCTTTAGAATGTGTTTTTTATCGAGCCTTTTTATCTTGAACTGTACGGGAATCGTTGCGGCAAATTCGACAAGCGTATGGTCCAAGAACGGGACTCTGACCTCCAAGCTGACTGCCATCGAGGCCCTATCTTCCTTTGTAAGCAAGCAGCCCGGCAAGTACTCATTTATGTCAAAGTTCAGCGCATTTGTGACATCATTTTTGTATTTGAAATGTTTTCTGAGATGATCGAACTCAGCCAGATTCTCTGTTTGTTCGTTTTTGTTGCGGAACATGTAGCTGAACAGCTTGAGATATATATCCGCGATGTCTTCTTTGGGGCCGACGAAATGCTGGAATTTATTGAGTTTGTCTTTGCGCAGCAAGATATTTAGTCCGCGCACCGCGAAACTCAGCATTTGCTTGGGGATTGCGGGCAAATGATTTATCCGTCTCAGAAAGGGCAATGCGATGTACCGTGGATACCCTCCAAACAGTTCATCCCCACCAGTACCCGACAACGAGACAGTGACATACTGTTTCGCTACGCGCGAAACCAGACAGGTAGGAATCATCGACTGGTCGCCGAAGGGTTCATCGTAGTAGTAAGGTAGTTCAGAAATCAAATCTCGTACGCTTTCCGCATTGAACTCAATTTCGTGATGCTGCGTTTGGAACTGATCCGAAATTATTTTCGCGAACTTGGACTCGTTGTATTGGGGATAGTCAAATTTTATCGAGAACGTATTCAAATCGTTCACATACTTTCTCATGATCGCAACTATTATGGAACTATCCACTCCTCCGGAAAGAAAGGCCCCTAACGGCACATCTGAAATCAGCCGCATCTTTACACTTCTATCGAGTCTTTGCACTATTTCTTTTGTGACTTCGCTTTCCGAGACAGAGCGGTCTTCGGAAAATGAGAGCGTCCAATACCGCGCGCACTGTGTTATTTTACGGCCGCTCAGATCATAAATAAGGTATGAACCCGGCAGGACCTTCTCGACATTATCCAGCATGGATAGCTCGGCTGGGCTGTTGCCGAAAAGCAAATAGTAATTCAGTGCTGTTTCGTTTATCCGCTTTTTGATGTCACTCTTCAAAAACACCTTCAATTCTGAGCCGAATATAAATCTCTTATCGTCACAGTAATAGTATAGCGGCTTAATACCAAGGCGGTCCCTGGCAATAAAAAAGATGTTTTTTATCCTATCGAAGATGCAGAAGGCAAACTGGCCGTTTATCCTTTCGAGAAGATCGGTTCCCCATTCTTCGTATGCGTGCACTAATACCTCGGTATCAGTTTTGGACACAAATTTGTGGCCCGCTTTTTCAAGTGTCTGGCGAAGACTCTCGAAGTTGTAAATCTCACCGTTGTAAGATACGCAGATTGTACCGTCTTCGTTGTAAATAGGCTGTCTGCCTTTTTCTGACAGATCGAGTATTCGCAGCCTCTTATGACCAATTGAGACACCGTCCCCGACATGAAAGCCCTCCTGCTCAGGACCTCGGTGATTGAGCAAAGAAGCCAGGAGCTTTATTCTTTTCTCATCTTCCCAGTTGAAGCCGACTATGCCGCACATTTAATCTACTCTTTCAAAAACAAACTGGTTGCAGCCGGTGAATCCTTTGGTTCTTATCAGCTTTATGAGTTTGAATCCGCGCGACTCAAAGAAATCAGTGACTTCATCCGGCGAGGCATACTCGTAGGGATACCCGCCGACCCAATCCACAATATCAATGTAATAGTGCATGCCGCGTCTTCTCTTGAAGGGATTTTCTCGCGAAATGATTAAGGCTGCGAGGAGCTTTACTACCAGTACGGAAAAAACCATTGTCTTTTTGACAAATCCTGGGCTTTTGACGTATGTGTATTTTATCAGCTTCCAGATAGGCGAAGTAAAATGCTTATTATAAATTGCAATTACTAAGGCCCCGTTCGCTGCAACCAGATTCTTGATGACATCAAAAGCTTTGTACATATCATCGGTATGATGCAATACACCCCAACTGTAAACAATGTCGTACTGCTCGCGGTCGATGTTTTCATCCAGTATGGATTCCACCTTAAACTCTATTGCCTCTTCCCTAACATCCAGGTCCCATTGGGAAACCTTCTCCAGAAGCGTCTTTGCTGTTGAGACCGCTTCAGGATCTACGTCAAAGCCTACAACCTTTTGAGCTCCGAGCCCACTCGCTGCGGTAGAGAACAAGCCGCTACCGCAGCCAACATCTAAGAATGTCTTGTTTTTCAAATCCGGTATTAGATTTCCTAAGGATTCTTTGGCGCTGAGATAATCTTGAGGCTGCAATTGCTCAGAAAATCTTCTCCAGTTTTCTCCGAAGGCAAATCTTTCCATTGTTTTCTCAGATATGTCAAATTACTCCATCAGTAAGAACCCCACGTGAAACGTGGGGCTAAATATTTAGCCTGCGGTTCTACCGCAGGTTCTGAACCATAAAATCAATATTGACAGAGTACTAACAGAGTCTGCGAAATAGTTCTTTGTATTTTTCTACGGTTCTTTTGATATCGTGATTTCGCTCGACATATTTTCTGGCATTTTTGCCAAGCTCGACATATCTATTATCCGCAAGTATGGAATTTAGCGAATCAACAAGGCACTCGAATCTATCATCGCAACAGATGCCGCAGTTGTGCTGGTCCAAGAACCCGTCCGGATTGACGTTGAGCGACAAGATCGGCGTCGCGTGCTCACAGGCTTGAATAAAGGTGTTGGGAAATCCTTCGGCGTCGCTTGTATTGACAAGGACTTTTGCACGCTGAAAGTAACTGTGAATCTCGTCAAAGCCAACCCGCTCAATAAATTCAAGATTGTCAACTTGTTTTGCTCGAGTGAGCAACTGTTGATATTTCTGGTCGCCTGTGGCTCGCTGGCAAATCATTACGAACTTCTCATCAGGAATCTTTTCAGCAAGGTCTATGAAGAGCGTCGGCCTTTTAATTGGTGCACTTCGGCCAATCCAAAGAATAGTGTCACGCTTATCTTCCTGCAATTCAGCTAATCGATGTGCATTGGGTATTGCAACGGAGGCGACTCCTGTAGTGCGTTCAAGGTTGGCTCTATCCGTTTTGTTTTGGACAAAGACGTGCTTGGCTCTTCTCAAAGCCCACTTATAGATTCTCCCCTGCACGTGGTGCTGCCTCAGGTACGTGCCGTCGCAACTGTTTGTATTGGATGTGCGATAAAGAAATGTTTTACCTTTCAGGCAGCAATAAAACGCAAGCAGGAACATTCCCGGCGATATGGTCTTAATCATATATATGTCAGCGCCAGCTCTGCGAATCGCTCGCCAAACCTTAACGGCGCCAATTAACGAATTTTTCTTGAAATCCAGGCTCTTGATAATCTTAACGCCTTGGGCAGTCTCGAATTCTTCCTGGCCGTAGTCCGCTGTAATCAGACTCACATCAAAATCCTTATCTTTGGCCAATTGGGTAGCCAGAAAATACAAGTCCACCTCTGCACCGCCGAAAACCCCTTTCACATCGGGGTCGAACAAAGGATATACCTTTGGAGCGATAAAACATATTTTGATTACTTCTGGGCGCGTGGCCATTTTCAGTTCTATGTCGTGGTCTCTACAATGTTACGGTAGTGGCTCAGGTATCTCTCAGCTACGGATTTCCAACTGTACTTCTCCGCTCGCTTTCTTGCGGCAACAGAGATTTCTGTGCGAGCGTTCGGGGTCTCGGCCAATTTCTTGACCGCGTTTGCGATTTGGCCCGGTTGTGCTTCGTCTGTCACAATGCCGTTGTCTGCTATCAACTCTTCAACACCTTCGCAACGAGTCGTGACAATCGGCAGGCCCGAGGCCATCGCCTCCAGCATCGCGTTGCTCATTCCCTCCTGCATACTAGCGCTAACAAAAACATCATTTTGACGGTAAACTTGTGGCATCCCTTCTGACTCGATTCTGCCTGTTATCTCAACAATGTCACTGAGGTTTCTTTCTGATACAAGCTGTTTGAGCTTTTGTTCAAATGCACCGCCGCCGACTATAGTCAGACGAACGTTACAGCCATCCTCGTGCAATATCTGGGCTGCGTCTATCAGCATCTCCATCCGTTTTGTAACGGACAGTCTTCCAACAGTCAGAAGCTTCAGAGGCAAAGGGTGGCCGGAAACCTCGTCTTGCTTGCTCGCAGTTTCAGGTGGATAAAAGCGGTCCAGTTCCACACCATTTGGAATAACGTCAATTGCGACCGATGGCAAGAAACTCAGTGCCCGTTTCTTTAATCCTTCACTGCAGGCCACCAAAGCGGCGGCATTTCTCCAAATTGGCTTAAACACCCATGGGCCAAGGACTTTGTAATAGAGCTTTAACCTTGCGTGCTCGCCCGGCACATCCGAGCCACGCAATGAGATTATGTAGGGCAATTTCTTTGCACTTCGGTAGCACAGCCAGCCCGCCGGAAAACCGAAAAAGGCATGAACTAAATCATAGTCATTCTCTCGCAGCAACTTGCGGTAATGCAATTGCGCTTTGGCCAGCCACTCAAGTACCTCTATTTTGCGCCAGAAGTGCAGATTCTTCTTGTGCACACCTACTCTGAAAATGGTGATATTTTTGCAGAACCTTTCCTCAAAAAAGCCGGGCGTTTGGGCTGAAGTTAAGACATCGACTTTAAGGTCGGTGTTGTCGGCGTATTGCTTTAAGAGGCAGAGATGTGCGTTGGCAGCTCCTCCCCCGATGGGTGGGAATTCATAGTTGAGCATGAGCAAATTTATTTGGGCCACAACTATTGCCTGAGACCCCACGTAAAACGTGAGGCTAAATATAACTAAGATATATAAATATTTAGCCCCGCCTTTTAGGCGGGGTCTTCCAACTCGGGATTCTTAAGTTCAAACAGGACGGGCAGGTCAAACCCTCTGTGCATAAGTGTAAGCTGGCCGTATACCCTCACAGCTTGATATTGGCTCAGTCCAACGATTCTGTAGTTGTCCATAACGAACTTTCTAAAGGGCGCCAGGACCTTGTACCTTTCAGCCTCATCGTCGCCGAAATTCTCACGCAGGAATTTGCTGTGCATCTCGTCGTACTCTGCGATCTGTTTCCCGATGGGCGGCAAGAAGTTCGGTACCGGTTCCTCCCTGCCCGGCACTCGAAAGTGGGCTATTGGCCAGAGTTCATACGGGGGCCTTTCTGTTGGTATGTGGCGCTTACGGGTATCAACGATGTACTTGGGCATCTCTCGCTTAAACTCGGTCAGCAGGTCGGCAACAATCTGGGCCAATACCTGCGGTGCCGGCCGGGGCATACTGAAAGCCCTTGAAGCTGAACTGAATCTCTGAGCTTTGACGTATATACCGGGCACCCAGCCCCAAACGTAAATCTTATCTGTCGGTGTGGAGCTTTCGCGGATATAATCGCCCACAGCTTCTCCGTAATTCTTTGAGAGTCCCCTTCGACGCAGAGAGATTTCTCTCAGCTTTTTTGCGTAGCCTCTCCCGTAGGGGTCCGTTAATACGCCCGTGCCAAAGAATATGTGCCAGGAGAAGATTATCATCAGCAATAGGCCGACAAGTCCTGTTACCGCCCACTTGGTCTTGAACACGGCACTGTTTACTTTGTCCCACCAGATCGCGATCACGTACGCGCCCAGCATCGCCGCCGAGGCATTCAACGGCAGATAGTACTGCACATACGAGCGTGGGCTGATCCAGACGAAAGCCATATCCAGCACCCACCACACTGCAAAGAGCAGCACGAAGCGGTCCCATGTTTTTATTTTCGTTTCTTCCTGTGGAGACCTTCGCCAAAACACGCGCACGATCCTAACGACAATAGCGGCAGCCGCCAGAGCTATGGGCATTATGAGCAAGCTGTAGTGAGACCATACTTTTCGCCATTGCAGTGCAAAGGGTACGTACTCGCGGCTCCGTGAGAGGTAGTCCGAACCTGTTTTTGCCTGCTCGGCATCCGAGGCCGCCGGCAGAAATCCTGCCAGCGTCTGCCACACAAAC
The DNA here is from genome assembly GCA_030641115.1 of Planctomycetota bacterium. Lineage (GTDB taxonomy): Bacteria > Planctomycetota > Phycisphaerae > Sedimentisphaerales > Anaerobacaceae > DAOWID01. The sequence goes on from DAOWID010000140.1 coordinate 12,493, forward strand.
GAGTATGGCAAAGGCAGTTGCACGTTCCAAGCGAGTATCCAGATGTACAACGGCGTAACGGCCACTACAGCGCCGGCCAGCAATAATAAGATGTCACGGCCTGTTTGCTTCCATGTTCTGTGCTTGAGCAACGGCTGGGCTATAACAAACAACCCAATCGCTGCCGTTGCCGAGACGCCGGTTTGTTTGAATAATGGTGCCCAGATGAGAAAGCCGCCGGCCAGCATCGCATGCCACCACTTGCCGCCAAGGTGATAGAGAACGAAACAGCTTACGCCCATCACCATGCAGGCAATCATGTATTGTTCTTTGACGTTGCCGACTTTGCAGATTAACGGTGACGAGAGATATACTGACGCAACGATGACACCAACGCCAGCAGCCAACGTGCCAAAGAGCTTTCGCAGAGTGACAAACATAAGCAGAAGCGCCACTGCCTGCAGGACCATTTGTATTAGTTTTGGGCCGGTTTCGCTAAAGCCGAACAGCCGAACACCCAGAACGTTTACCAGCAGTGTCCCCAACTGCGCGCTGGGCTTTTCTTCGACACCGATTTTGGCCCCGTCAAGGATGTGGGCGGCGGAGTAGACGTATGCTCCACTGTCATACGGACCAAAGGAGTTCAACTCGAAGTACTTGCCCATGCCGAACGGGATTCCCGCCAGAACCGATATGATTATGAAAACCACAAAGTGCTTCTTCTCTTTTTGTTCGACAGGCGGCGCAGCCTTATGTGTGTGTGGTTTTATGTGCTTTCTTGAGCGCTTGCTCTTTCGGGCGGCTTTACTCATTTGCAGCCTCCACTATCGCCGGGCGATTGCAGGATCTCTTTGATTGCGTAGGTTGGGCGATCTTGTGATTCGTGATAGGTGCGAACAAGCATTTCAGCGAGCAATCCCATCAGAATAAGCTGAATGGTAGCGAGAATTAACAGGACCGTTAGAATCAACAGCGGGTTGCCGGTCATATCGTGGTCAAGAATCAGTTTCTGATAAATCACGATCAAGCCGCAGACTACCGCGCCGAGCGCACTTACCGTCCCCAAACCGCCAAAGATATAGATTGGCTTGGTCGAAAACGACCCCAAGAACTTGACAGTGATAAGGTCTAATATCACCTTCAGTGTACGTCCCAAGCCGTATTTGGGTGCGCCGGCGGTCCTCGGTCTGTGGTTTACTACCATTTCTGCGATTCTGGCTCCGCTCCAGCTTGCCAAAGCTGGGATGAACCGGTGCATTTCGCCGTACAATTTTGTCTCGGCGAGGACCTCTCTGCGATAGACTTTGAGCGTGCAGCCGAAGTCGTGTAGTCTAACACCGGTAATCCTACCAATTAGCCAATTGGCGATTTTGGAAGGCACGAGTCTGGTGACAGCCTTATCGTGTCTTTTCTTTCTCCAGCCGCTTACAACATCAAACCCTTCGTCGAGTTTGGCAATCATTTCGGGTATGTCCGCAGGGTCGTTTTGCAGGTCGGCGTCAATTGCGACGATGATCTTGCCCCGCGAGTGAGTGAACCCTGCGCTGAGCGCGGCGGTTTGGCCAAAGTTCCTACGAAAACGAATGACCCTGATTTTTGGATCGCTTTCTTGTAGCCGCCCTAACACAGCAAAGCTGTCGTCGCTGCTGCCATCGTCCACGAATACTACTTCGTAGTCGTATTTGTCTGTTAAGGTTTCTGTGATTTGCTCATAGAGCGCGCTGAGGTTGTCCTGCTCGTTCAGCACCGGCACTACCACTGAGACTTCAGGCCGACCAAGTTCGGCGCTGTGTTCATCCATACTTTGCTCCGTACAAATCAGCTTTGCGACACTATAGTAATGGCAGGGCCTTCACTTTGCAATAGGCCGCAAAGTCAGTACCCTTAGAATATCGGCGTTGAACTTGAAAAAGAGACCTCAATTCCTTACGATTCGAGGAATATTTTGATATTATCGTGGAATCCGAAAGCTTGGTGGCGTAGCCAAGCGCTTATTGTGGGAAATATGAGCGGAAATAGGAGAAGAGATTATGTCTATTACAAAACGAGCAGTATATGTTGCGGCCGTGACCCTCGTTCTGGCCCTCAATGCTATCAGTCATGGCAGTCAAGCCTTTTGGCCTCAGTTTAGAGGTCCCGGTGGTCTTGGAATTGCCCCGGATAACCAGGCCTATCCGACCAAACTGGACGTATCCGAAAATCTCCTTTGGAAGACGAAGGTGCCCAAAGGACACTCATCGCCGTGTATATGGGCAAATAGCATTTTCATCGCCGCCCGTTCCGGCAAGGTACTGGAAACGATCTGTATAGACCGGGGAAACGGCAAAATCAAGTGGCGTAAGTCCGTAGAACCCGAGACCATGGAAAAAATCGCCAACACCAACAGCCATGCCTCTCCAACACCTGTATGCGATGGAAAGAGAGTGTACGTTTACTTCGGCTCGTTCGGTCTTTTAGCCTATGATGTCGACGGCAATGAGTTATGGAAGAAACCGCTTGCGATACCTGAGATCAAGTATGGCTCCGCAGCATCGCCTGTACTAGCAAACAACATGGTTGTCATCAACTGTGATCCAGAAGAGGGTGCTTATATACTCGCCGTGGACCGGGACACGGGAAAAACAATATGGAGGCAAGACCGTCAAGTTGAAAAAGCAGGCTGGTCAACGCCGGTGTTGTGGAAACACGCAAAGCAAGAGGAGTTGGTTGTACTGGGCAGTAAGCAGTTGATCTGCTATGACCTCAAAGACGGACAAAAACGCTGGTGGTTGTACGATCTGCCAAGAGGGGCCGCTTCCACGCCGGTTTATGCAGAGAATACACTTTTTGCAACGGCTGCGGCGACCAGAACTGGTGACCCTGTCAATCCAATAGAATTGCCCGATTTCAACGAACTTATGCAGACGTATGACAGCGATGGGAACAACCGCCTGATCCGGGCAGAGATCCCCGAAGACTTTGCACTTATATACCGCTTTGGACCTCAATTCACAGGACTCAAGAAGCTTTTCTCACGATTTGATAGTGACAAGGACGGTGCTATCAGCGAAGAGGAGTGGAAACAGATCACCAGACAGATTGCGAGGATCCGACCTCAGAATATGGATGCCCTTGTTGCTATCCGAAGTGGTGGCAAAGGTAATGTGAGCGAGTCGCACATAAAGTGGAGCACGAACGAGGGAGTCGGCCAGGTTCCATCGCCTCTGGCATATCGGGGACGCCTCTACTTGGTCAAGCATGGCGGTATTGTTACTTGTTTCAATGCAGAAACAGGAGAAAGAATCTACAGCGAGAAGTTAGGGCAAAGGGTATACTATTTTGCATCTCCCGTGGCGGCCGACGGCAAAATATACTTCTGTTCATACTTAGGGACAGTGGTTGTGGTGCAGGCAGGCGACACGTTTAAGGTCCTTTCACGGAACAAGCTTGGGGAACGCATCAATGCAACGCCCGCGCTGGCAGAGGGGGCGATCTACGTACGTACGGCCGGTCACCTGATGGCCTTTAGAAATTAGTTCTGTGGCATAAGCAACGCTCTTGTATAATACAGATCATGTCTACTACAAAACCGCCAGCTTGTCTTGTGGCAGCAATCCTTATTTTCGCTCCAGCACCAACGTGTAACCCGCAGCGTGTTTCTCCTAAGCGAGGCAACGAGCCGGACAGGTCAAACGTTCAGGATATCGAGCGGTTCGAACTGTCTATCGAGGACGATCCGGCTGTCGAAGCCAAGCCATCGGTCCAGCACGGTTGCGTAGACGCGGCGGAAGTCGATGTGGAACTTCAGGGCGCCGTTGTCCAGATCAGTGAGGCTGGGATGTGATCCGATAAGACCATTTTTCAGCTTGGCCCCAGCCAAAAAGATGGGAGCAGCCGCACCGTGGCCGGTGCCACGGCGGCCATTTTCTTTGACAGTCCGGCCGAACTCCGAGAACGTCATCAGCAAGACCCGGTTCAACAGCTTATCTCGCTTCAAATCCTGAACAAAGGCTGCTATCGACTCGGACAACTGGTGCAGCAAGGCACAATGGTTGCCGAGTTGATTGGCGTGGTTATCAAAGCCGCCGATTCCACCACCGCCGAACTCGGTGAAAAATATCCTGATACCAATATCGGCACGGATTAGTTGGGCAACCGTACGTAAAGTTCCGGCAAGCCCGAACGGCGGATAGTCAACCGTGTTGGCTGCTGTTTTGGCCATAGCCTCAACTCGCCGACTGTTAGAGTAGGCGTCCAGCGTGCATTGCTGCAGGAAGTGCACAAGTGGGCTGTCGTGATCAGCACGTGGGAGTTCGGCCACGTGCTTGCCCTGAGACCGGCTGCTCGAATGGCCGGGCATCTGGTGTGCCATGAGGTCGCCAAGCGAGCGGATGGAAGGAACGACCACATTCTCTGCGTTCAGACCAAAAGGCTGGGCGATTGACCCGACAAATGCGGCAGGTGCGTCTGTTATATTGCGGTCCCGGACGCTGTCGACCACCCTGCCAAGCCAACCGGTCTGGCGAGTTGGCCGATCAGGATCGGCGGTGTGCCATATCCGCATCGCACGCTCGTGAGAGCGGTCTGAATTCGGGTAACCCACACCCCGGACGATACTTAGATATCCTTCCTTGTACAGCCGCATGAACCCATCCATCCGCGGATGGAAGCCGATCTGCGAGTTGATCTTGTGCAGCTCCTTGGCTGGCAGAGCCAACGTAGGGCGGTTTCGGGCGTATTCATCATCCCCATACGGAACGACCGTATTGAGACCATCGTTGCCGCCGGAGAGCTGAACCACCACGAGAACCGTGTCGCGATCATCACGCCTGGGCGAGGCGGCCATAACCGAACGAACCAGGTAATTCGGCATGGCCGGAGCGAACGATGACAGCGCCGAGGCCCCCAAAGTGGCCTTCAAGAAATCGCGTCGCGTATAGAACATGGGTTTTCTCCCAAAATTAAGCCAAGTGAAACTCAGAAAGCGTCACTACCGTATGGGCAAAGCGACGTGCCGGGCCTTCTGGGTCATTGGTGCCGGCGCCGGCCGACGCTTGCGCCGTTCTCAGTACGGCGTCATAAACGTCGGGATCGAGGTCACCTTGCAAAAACAAATCAAGCAGGAACCGAGCAGCGGATTTCGGAGTCGAGCATCCGTGCTTTTTGGCGATGGTCCACGGATTGAGCTTGTCACCATAGGGCCCCGAACCTCGCAGCAATGCCACAGCCAGATTGTGACGCCCCACCAGTGTAGCACTATTGATCCAGTGCCGTCCGCCGGCCCAGCCTTTTACGGTGGGTGGGCGGTAAAGATTCTGACCGAGATCGGCCAGGTCTTGCCCAAGCTGCGTTGTCGAGACCACCCCTTCCAGACCTTTCACGATGCCCACGGCAAACTCCACCGGACATTTAATCCTCTGGCGATATGCCGCTGCCGAGAAGAACAGATTGGACCGTAGCAACGTCTCGGCGAGCTTCAGTATGTCGTAGTCTTCTGCAAAGGATTCAACCAGCGGGGCAATCAGCATCTCATCGGGTTGCTCCGTTTCACAGATCAGCCAGCGGTACAGCTTGCGGACCAGCGTCCGTGCTGTAGCCGGCTGTTCGAGCACTATCCGCACCACATCATCGCTCGTAAACTTGCCTTCTTGACCGAGGATATGCTTAACCTTCCCGTCGTGTTCGCGAGGGATATAGCGAAGCCGGCCTCTCATCACGTACCAGCCGGTAAAGGCCCTGGCAGCCTCCCGGACGTCCTTTTCCGTGCAGTGACCGGGGCCTAACGTGAAAGCTTCCATAAGCGGGCGGGCGAAGTTCTCATTGGGAGCTGCTTTGTGATTGGCCTCAGCCCCGAGCCAGATGAGCACAGCGGGGTCGCGCGAGACGCCTTCCAGAAGCCTCCGGAATGAGTTCAAGGCTTGACTGCGCAGAAGCTGGACGTGCTGTCGCATCAACCCGGCGTTGTTGACCTTCGCACCGCTGGTGGCGAAATGGCTGTGCCAGAACAGCGTCATCTTCTCCAGAAGCGGATGCGGCGTTTGGATAATCCGCCGCAGCCACCACGCTCGCAGGGCGTCCACTGAGCCGGCAGAGGTTTCATACTCGTCGAATGCGCGGTTGAATGCTGTCGTGTCAGCCTGCGGCCTCAGCAGTTTGTCGATGGTTCGCTGCGGCCCGTCAGCCAGCGCCTGCTGCAGTTGGTCCCAGCTTGCCCCGAAAGCTGCGCGCCGGTAAAGGTGCCCGGCTTGAGCAAGATTCCAGGGTCGTTGGGCGTCCGGTTGGTATGCAGCCCAGGCCCAGCCAGGTTCACTCAACTTTTCAGTTCGCCGCGGCGGACCCGGGTCAGCTTGCCCTGATCCGCCTTTGGCGGATTGGCCCGGCAGTTTCGCGGTTTGCACAACCATGAGTGATTTCCCTTCGGTATCGCCAACCAATGTGCTACACA
>DAOWID010000406.1 GCA_030641115.1 Planctomycetota bacterium
GATGGCAGACGAATACATATCACATTCAGACCATGAAATGGTTCTGCTTGTCCACGATTTAGCCGACTTAGCCCCGCCACAGTGGCAAAAATCTTGGTCTAATTATGACGGTTAAACCCCTCGCGAAAATCGGTGTTTAATGACATGAGCCGTCCCCAGGTTCGAGATGAAGACAACGCCTGGCCACATTATGAAAAAGCTATCAATCTATACGTAGCTCCGCTCCAAGGTGGGGTTGTAGAGGAATTTATTTCGTATAGGGATAAACCCGGACAACTTGAGAAGGTAGTTCGGTTTACAGATTTAAGTGAAGATGAACAGGGCCAGATTCTTGAATGGATTCAGCAGAACCAACAGCACTGGGACAATCTATCTGCCGAGCAGCAAAAAGTAATTCTCAAATGTTTCCAGTACAATTTTGTACCCATTTTCAAAGGGCCTCACCTGCTATATAGGCGCACTCCATTTAAGTCAATGACGACTTACATCATTGAAGTCATTAAGCGGAAAGAGCAGGTAACGGAGCCTTACTACGTTCGTGTCGGTCCAGAACACACTGGCTTCCCGGATGACGAGCTTACGGACTGGATAAAACAGGATAAGATTCCACCGAATTACATAGAAGCTGTTTCGGTAGCGGTGCTCAATGAATGGATGAAGCGCTATAAAGGTCTCCCGAAATCCGCTGGGGCGCCGCTTACGGAAGCCGAATATGAATATCTAAGTCCCTGGATTAGAGAGAACGAAGCAGCCTGGCAGCACTTTCTTGCGGGCAGTCGCAAGCCGTACTGTTACAGAGAATACAAATACGACCCGAACGACCAGGACAAATGGCTGTTTTCAATTCTCATGCCGCACCTAAGCACTCTCAGAACTCTGGCATGTCTCGGCATCTGGCAATCACGCATCGACCGAGACCAGGGTCAAATGCAGCAGGCTCTTGAGGATTGCCTCGCAGTCACCCGCGCCGCCCGACACTGGCAGGGAAAAGGAACGCTCGTCGAACAGTTGGTGGGCTTGGCTATAAGCAACCTCGCACACAACGAAATATTGTGCATCGCAGAATCACAGGATCTTTCGGCCAATGACTTAAAACAGCTCCGGCAGCACTTGTCACAGATTTACCCACAGGGCTATCCACTGATCGATATGGAGGCCGAAAGGCTGGCCTTCCTTGATATGGTTCAGCATGTCTTCAGCGATGGAGGGCTTGGTGGAGGCCACCTGCTACCGACAAGGATGATTTGGCTTGAAAATCTTGCTGCCATCGCTGGAAGTTCATACCGTGATCTAAGAACAATGATCCCGGTCTTCACAGCGGGGGCCATGCTCCACGCAAGGCGGAGTGAGACCGTCGCAAAAGCTAACCAGTTGTACGACCAGTTATGCAAGACCTCCAAAATGACCCCCTATGAAAGGCGCGTGCGGAAGACCAGAGACGAAGAGGATATGCTTACGGATTTGCCACGCCGCAAATATTTCTTGATACATTACTTGATGCCGGCTCTGAGCCGAGTTTCCGAAATAGCTTATCGCGGCACAGTGACACATCAGGCAACACTGACCGTACTTGCACTAAGGCGGTGGTGGATCGAGAAAGGCGAGTATCCTGCTGCCCTCCACGATTTAGTTGCTGCCGGCTATCTGAAAGAATTACCGCAGGACCCGTTCAGTGACAAGCCATTGGTCTATAGAAAGACCGACGGCGAGTTGATCCTGTATAGTCTTGGCTACAATTTCACCGATGACGGCGGCGAAGCAGGCAAGGACAGAAAAGGCCGACCCAGAATATGGAGCAACGAGGGCGACACCGTCTTCTGGCCCCTGCCTGAATCTGATACAGAGCAATAACCTATCGTCCGACGAAATACTTCCCAAAGAACCAAAAGGCCAAGAGCCGCTCAGCTTTGCAGGACCGTTTCTGTAAAATACTTGCAATCTTACCTCCGCACATATATTATATCTTGCCAAGAGTGCACAAAAAGATGCGTTACGGCGTCCGACAAAATTGCCCGCCGTAACAGCTAATTATGGAAACACGTTCTTACAGGAGACAACAATGAGTCCTTCAAGATGCCCTTTGCACTGCCGCGTCCATCACAAGCTCACCCGACGTGATTTCATCCGTGGCTCGACCGCACTACTCGCCGGCTCATCTTTGCTGAGCGGCTGCAATTCCTTGTGGCGGCAGAACGTTGCATTTGAGCCGATGCGTCCGTCCGGGCCAGCTTCCAAGTACGTCCCGACGGTCAAGGCCGCCTTTGTGCGCCGAAAAGAAGATTATGGCATGTGGTGGCCAGGCGCCGTCTACGACGGAAAAGCCGCAAGGCGCACGTACACTGCAAAACTGAACGAGACTGCCGATACGCTCGGCGTCAAATTGGACCTGCGATCTGAACCCATCTATAGTCCCGCTGAGGCCGACGCCTGGCTCACAGAGGCCAAGGCCGCCAATGTTGATGGCCTGATGGTAATGCTCCTCGACCGTCAGCAGCACACCTGGCCCACTGCGCGCAAAGCCGTCGATACCAACATACCGACGGTGATCTTTTCGCCGCTCGGCACCTCATTCACAACCAACACTATCCATCTTGCCGATAGTCCCGGCTGCGTCATCTATTCCACCGACGACTTCAGCCAGGCAGCCTACGGTATGAAGATGCTAAAGGCCGGCGCCAGGATTCACCATACTCGATGCGTCGTACTCAGAGGCAGCAAGCGCTTCGACTCCTCGATGGCGGATTTGGGAATTACCTTGCATCATGTCCCGGCCAAGGTCTTCCTCGACGAATACCGCAGCACCCCTGACACCGACCAGATTCTGGCCATGGCCGACGAATACATCCGGCGCGCACGCCGACGCACCGGTGCAACTCGCCAGGATGTCATAAACGGCATCAAAAGTTACGTTGTAGCTCACAACATTCTCCAGCGCGAACAGTGCGATGCCATCACGATGGACTGCCTCGGTGCATTGGGCAGGACAAAAGTGAGCCTGCCGTGTATAGCCTGGTCGCGGATGAATGACGAGGGCATCCCCGCCGCCTGCGAGGCTGATTTCGGCGCCGTCGCCTCACACACCACCGTGCAGTACCTCTTCGACCGACCTGGATTCCAGCAGGACCCTGTAGCTGATACAGCGTATGATGCGATTATCGGGGCACACTGCACGTGTGCAACGCGTCTGAATGGTTTCGATCAGCCGCCAGAGCCGTTCGACATAGTACATCATCACGGCAATCGGGACGCAGTGCCACGCACTCTCTGGCGAATAGGCCAGCGAGTCACCAGTCTTGATGTCCTGCCCGGTAACGAAAAACAGAACCGCAAGACCAAGTTCCTCATCTCGGTCGGCACCGTCCTGGACAACATAGATGTCCCGCCCGCCGGCGGATGCGTTGTCTCGGTAAGGGTGAAGTTCGACGGCGGCCACCCCGTCCTCAGCTTCCCTGGCTTCCACCAATTGTTCTTCTACGGCGACTACAAAAAGCAGCTCGCCGAATTCTGCCAGTTATATAACCTCGAAGCCCAGGTTGTTTAGCCGTCGCCGCCACCTTTGGCGTGCATGTACATTTGGACATGTATCCTCGAAGCAGAGGTTGTTTAGCCGTCGCC
>DAOWID010000023.1 GCA_030641115.1 Planctomycetota bacterium
CCAACACGGTCCACACAGTAGCCCTTCGGTATCAGGGCATGGCGAAACTCTTTTAGTCGGGCCTGGTACTGGCCCTTGCCGGCGTCCATCAGCATCTTTGTCGTTACGGGCAAGTTGATTTTGCAGTGGAACTTGAACAGGACATAGACCGCATACAGCTTCGCCCACAGCCGCTTTTCTTCGGCCTCAGATACAGACGGATTGAACAGCAGCTCTACCGTACCGCCTGACTCGAAATCCATTACTCTTTGTTCCTGTAGCTCCATCTAATTCCTGTTCGCCCACTGGTATCTAATAAATCCCTACCAATACTCCCACAACTCCGGCTCATTCCTGTTCGCTAATTGGTCGGCGACAAACCGACACCATTGTTTAGAATAAAGCCCAACAACATAATCGCCTTCATCGTGGGTCAAAAACCAATCAGAAACAGTCGACGCTGTCATACCCAACAACGGCCCGAAATGCGGATTACTCAGCATCAACATTCGCTGCTCAATTAAATGTTGCTTTTCCATTTTTCGTATCCAGCTTCGATTTTCTCTCGATATAGTTTTGCAAACTTTCTTATCCATCGCAGTCCCTCTCGTTGTTCGCCAGCAAACGATGTACAGTTTGGCCCTCTGAGGTCTCCACATTCAACGCGGTCTTTTGCCCACATCTCTATTTCCTTACAAATTACTATTCGCCGCAAAGCATCGCCACCACCAATCCCCTCCGCTATAAGTTGCAGCGCATACCAGTCCGCCAGTCGCTCTGGACCCATTCCAGAAGGAGCAATCGGCACACAGGGCTGATTTTTTAGCAAAAGGCGAATTGTTCTTTGTGCTGGCTTTGTTAAAGTCTGCCAAAGCATATCTTGGTCAATTAACTGGTTTACTTGTGAATCCATCTATTCCTCAACTTGGTCCTGTATTATGGTCCGCCGCGTATATTCCAAAGCCTCTGCCATTGTTTTTCTGTCGCCGTGATAATAGCTCCCCGTCCACCCACTCACCTCTTTTAAGAACACTTCCCCGCACCGACCACAAACCGTTCCTCGATAATGGTCAGTCCAATCAGAAAACGCACCCTGCTTGATATGCAAAGTCTCTGTTACCGCCTCTGTAGGTTTATGACCCAAAAGCCTACACTTAATTCTGTTCCACCTACTCATTTCGCCCAACCTTTCTTTGGCCTTACTTCAACCCCGCAATAATTCTCAGGGCAGCAAAACAACGCCCAAAATATGCCGCAAATAATATCTATGAACTTATGAATCCAGAGCGGCGCAGAATGACAGTGCGTTTTAGTGCTCGAATCGATGAGGGTTCGTCTTTTTGTTGTTCTCATTTCTTTTTGTCTCTCAAACATTTTTCTGCGCCGCCTTACCAAACTATTTTTCTCTACTTAACCAAATTGCCTACAGCAATCTCAATCCAAGACGGTCTCCTTTCTACCTTACAGCTATTTTGAGTTTTCGATTGCTGTTCGCGCAAATATCAATGCTGCGCCCAATACGACCATCTGGATTCCTTCCACAGTTGTCGGCTCAATGGTCATGCCTATTGCATCACCGAGCGCTGTCAGAAACGGTGTCACCATCAAAAACAATGATGTCCATACCGTCCTGCGTTGCCAGAATGGTTTTTGTGGTATTTCTGCCATAGTCTGTCTCCTATCTTTTGGCCAATAAAACGGTTCCAACAATACTCGCAATTCCAGCGATAAGCCAACCAACGCCAGTGGCTTGAGGACTGCCGGTTGCTACGCCTATCGCGCTTGTTGCCGCACCTGCGGCGTGTGCCGCAGTTACCCACGTCTGCACATCGCAAGGGTCGAGCGTTACCGCTCCGAATGGGTCCTCAGCGGTAGCGTTTTCTAAAGCGCATCCAACCATCAGCAGACAAAACAAAAGCCCGATAATTAAGATTCGTTTGTTCATTGTGTTACTCCTTTCAAATTAGGTTAAAGTTTCCACCAGCACTTCAGTGCGTGGCTTTTTGTCGTATCGCTTAAAAACAGCCAGGGTGCATATCACAGAATCATCCCGCCAAAACACGCCATTCAAACTATCCAAAATAAACTTTGTGAGATTGTCGAGGTCGGGACGTTTAGCCGCCCATAACGGAGCTGATGATTTGAGCTGCCCTGTGTTTTTCCCCGTTCCATAGTGCCCTTTTGGACGAGACAAAAAGAACAGAACAGTCAAAGCAATAGGCTCATCAATTGGCTTGTCCGGCGCGTGTTCTTGTACGGTTTTGAGAAAGTCATTGCGCTCATCTGCGCTCGGGTCATATCTACGGGCAAACTTACCAACCTTGACCGTCCGATGCCGCTTCTGTGCCTTCGGGTCGCCTAATACTGTGAATTTAATTTGTGTCATTACTTATCCCGTTCTGTGTTACGCTTTTTCATTTCTTGCCTTGTGACGTTCGGTTTTGCATTCCTGCACATTCCTTCTCCGCGTTGCACCACATCAAATGAACACTACAGAAGGGCAGGCGAATAAAAACGTGATAGTGCGTGTAAGTAGGGAAAGCCATAGGGCCGTATTCAATTCCTAATACAACCGCCCACAAAAGCCGCACGTAAATCTCTAAACGGTATCGCCTACAAATCCACACACGCCACGACCAACTATGACCAAACATTCTTGCTTTTACCATATCATTTTCCTTTCAGGGCTTGACCTTCAACGACCGCTCTAAGTTCAAACATTCTTCTTCTACAGCTTCTCTGTCTGCCTTCTTCCTGCCACAGTGGGCTTGACATTGAATCTCTAATAATCTTCTCACCGCTGCTTATTCTCAGCTTGAACCTTGCGGCATTCAGTTTCGCCTTCGAGGGCTTGCAAAATATCCGCCGCTCGTTGTTGGGCATCTTCGGCCAAGGGTAGACATTCATAAGCTACCTTGCCCATAAAATTGGCCTGAGAGTTCAATAGCTTCCTCAGCTGTTTGTTCTCGGCCCTTAATTCCACAACCTCGTCCGCCCACGCAGCTAAAGATTTATCGCCTTTGCGCAGAGCTTCGTTCTCCCGCAACATATTCTCAGCCTTGAATCTGTCCTTGCATAGGCCCAACTGCTTTTCGAGTTTAAGTATATGCTTCTCAAGAAGGTTTTTTCTCTCTTTCAGCAACGCCGCATCAAAGGCTGCTTGTAGGTTTTTCTGTCGTGCCATTAGTCGCTGCCTTTCTTTGTTTTCTTTGTTTTCTTTGCTATCTCGATATGTAAATCACAGGCATAATCGCCTTGGTGCTTACCATCACATACCAGGGGTTGTATCGCTATAATGTCATCCATCGCACCCTCAAGCTCCGCTATCCGCTTGGTCTGGGTCTCCATTTCTTTATAGCACTCCTCCTGTCTGTTTATAATCTCCTGATAGTCGCAAATTATCTTGCGTGTGCCGACCAAGATTTTCTCAAGCTTCGCTATTCGCTTGGCTTTGTTTCCAATCTCGTTTTGTAAGGCACAGGCTTTATTAAACCATTCGGTCGATTCTTTTTTGGCGGTAGCAAGGTCGGCTTCCACATCCACCGCAACTGCATACGCCAGCGGCGCAAATTTCTTGTAAGATACTTTGTGTTTTTTGCAGAAATAAAGCAGAGACATCTTGCCTTTATTGACTGCGATATAATCCTTGATGATTTCGATTGGTTGCTCAGTCATTTTCTGCTTCCTTTCTTCGTTTCAATTCCTCTGCTATTAGCGGCCTCCGGCCTATGTTTGCATTACCCACCAGCATCTTGGCTAACCGCTCGCTTGAAAAGTCGCGTAGCTGTTCTTGAAAGTCCCGCTTGGCATTCTCGGCCCGCTCATGTTTAGCCCGTTCCATATTGGCCTTTTGCCGCTCTTCTGCCTCCTGTTCCCTGTTTTTTGTTCCTTGCTGCTCAAGGATTTTGGTGTAGTTGGTTTCGTTCTTGAGTATCCAGTCCACGTTTGCCCGCCAACCACTATCGTTCTTGCCGGTATGAAACGATGATTTTGAGAGCGCATCGATTATCTGTTGCCACTTTGCAGCAAAAACCGACTCGCTCATACGGGCAAGAAACTTTCTCTTGCGTTCAGTGGTTGCGGATTGGATTTTGGGGAGATTGGGTTTACTATTCCAGTGTTGAATAAAATCAGTAAGTGTAACAATTTCTTTATCTTCTTTTATAGAAGATGAAGTAGAAGTAGAAGAATAGGGTGTTACTTCGCCGTTACCTTGCTGTTTCTTCTTCTCCCGACACCTATAAACTCGCTTTCTTACATCCATACGGGCCTTATATTCCCCGTGCATACGCCTGTTAATGATTGTTACTTTTCCGCTACGAAATGAGACACTTGCAAATTTCAACGAATTATTAACAGCAAAGAACTCTTTGAGTTCGTCCGGGCGGCATCCAAGCACACGACAAAATTGCTCTTTAGACAGCCGGATTTTGCCCTGTTCCGGTGCATCCCACATTCGCATTAAGAGATTAAACCACACCCCCTGCGCACACATAGACGAACCCTTCACGTCAAAAGCCCGCCACCAATCAGCCGGATAGAATTGTAAAGAAGGTCGTTCGTTCATTTGCTTCCTTGCGGCATTATTTGTCAATCCGTTACTGTTTACTCCGTTCTCGTAAATACTCCTGCAAGTCCCGCCTGCGGCCTGTTTGTGCAGTACGTTTTGCAGTCTTGAGTCGCCGCCTAAAGGCTTCCTCCTCGCCCCTTTCTCGGCAGCAGGTTTCGCAGGTACAAGACTTACTCATCTTTGGCCTCCAGTAAATGAGGGTGTTCCCAGGCGTTGCCGATGACCTCTAAATCTTCTGTGCCAAAGTTGTCTCCATCAGGGTAGTAAAAGCTCCACTCCTTACCCCTAACCAAAACAATCTCAAATCCACCTACGCCCAAAAGGGAGTATTTTATTACACCGATTGCCCCGTTATATTTTTTGCAGTTTTCGGGGGCATCCTCGCGGTATCTTTTAACCACATCCCCCTTATATATCTCTTTATCTTTCTTATCCTTGGTGCTCGTGCATTGCCCTACGCTTTCGGGCTGGACTTCAGTCATACCACAGATTCCATCCATAAATGTAGCGTCAGGCGTTGTGCTACAAAGTTCCGCATCATCAAGAACGATAAAATGCTTGCCTTCAACAACGCAGTGATAGCCCTCAACCCTGCGATTTGTTTTTATTGTCCAGCCTCTGTATTTCCCGTTAGGCATTGGTCGTCTCCGTTTTCTGCTTGTTCGGGCTCTGCCCTGTCTCTGACCTTGACCAGTTCATCTCGTGGCGTAATAGAAATCACCACACCGTCATACTCGAACTTGATTTTGCCCCCGTCCAGTGTTTGTAATTTTGCTGCCCTTACGAGTTCAAGAACCTTTTGTTTGTGTTCTACTTTCTTAGCCAAAGCTGTCGAACGCGCAATCTGAAACTGTTTATAGACTCGTGCCGCATCTATAATGGCTTTGGCGTTTTCGGGTTTTCTTTTTTTGCCATTTTCTGAATCCTTTCATTTTGGTTTTGTACTTTTGTCCTGGTTTTTGATTTCCGGTGTTTGATACCATCCGGTTTTATTCCAATTTCTATTAGGTGGCTCTACTGCATAACCCGCTTTTGCCAATGTAATTATGCAGTCGTCGATGTATCGTGAGTATTCCTGCCGGTTCAGTTTTGATAGGGCCTTTCTATAATTATGACGCTTACCCTCAACTTGCGGTGAGTGGTGGCGGCGGAGGGCATCATCCAACTCATCTTTGAGATAGCCCAAATCCTCTGCTGCTGCCAAGACAACGGCGAAATAGTAACCTCTTTGCTCTGCGGTCGGGTCTTTGCCTCGCAGCTCGATAGTTACTTCAACTTCTTTGCCCTGCCACTTAGGGCTTGTTAAAAAGGCCCGTATTTGGTCGTTCCAGTCCCAAGTTATCGCAGCCAACTCTATTTTGCCGAAAAACGTAGGCATCCTTGCCCCTTAATCCCTTAAAATGGAATATCATCATCATCGTTGGATGTGTTCGCTTGTCTCTGTGGTGGGCTTTGTGGCTGCGCAGGTTCAGCTTTAGTTGTGCCGACAAACTGGAAGCTCTCTACTGTGATGCGGTGCTTGCTGCACTTCCGCCCATCTTGAGCGGTCCAGCTATCAAAGGTCAAGCGGCCCTCAACAAACAAAGGTGCGCCCTTTGATAGATATTTATTGATATTCTCGGCTGTTCTGCCAAAAGCGCGACAGTCAACAAAGCACGCTTCCTCCCTATCCTCACCATTCTTACTTTTCCATTTTCGGTTGACGGCAAGGCCGAAATCCACCACCGCCGTTTGGCTCGGCAGATACGATAGCTGTGGTTCGCGGGTCAAGTTGCCCGCCAACATTACTTTGTTGTAATTCATAACTATTCCTTTCCATTGTTATTATTCCAGTCTGCCTCTGCATCGGAGTAAACAATCCCGTGAAAGCCAGCAAGTTTCAGGATAACCCTATCTTTTGCCCGTTTCTCAGCCATCGCAAAAGGATATGGCAGGAAAGTATTATC
Source organism: Planctomycetota bacterium (assembly GCA_030641115.1). Classification (GTDB taxonomy): domain Bacteria; phylum Planctomycetota; class Phycisphaerae; order Sedimentisphaerales; family Anaerobacaceae; genus DAOWID01. The sequence continues at coordinate 6,496 of DAOWID010000023.1, forward strand.
GGGGGACGCCTCTCCGTATGACCACTCTTGAACATGAGCTATCGTACCCGCCAAACCCATTCGACCATTGACAAACAACACTACATTACGCCCATCTTTACCTTTACCTTTGGCTTCAATCTTTTCATTGACTATGATTTGTGGCGGGTCGAATACAATCCCTGCCTTTGCCGCAATCTGTTCACAGTAGCGGTGGTAGATAATCCAGTTAGTTGTTGTCACCTGCGTTTTCTTATTTGTCCGAATACATGGCCAAAGTGCATCAGTGGCGGCAATGTCGTATTGGGCCAAGACTTGCTCAACTATCGGGTCAAGAATCCCTTCTGCCTTTTCTTTTGTGTCAGGCGGCTCTGATGTGCCTTTAGGTGTTTTGTGTGCGATGATAAGCAATCGCCTTTCTACTTTTCCGCCTTTGTTTGTAAATTCATCAATAGTTGCACTTTCAATCAGTAGTTCACGGCCTTTGATAATCGGTATGTATGATTTGCCTGCCGTAATAGGAGCTATCGCCCATATATGGCCGGACATATCCGTTACGCCTAAAGGCTGAGTCCATTCCTGGTTCGCCTGTTTTTTGGGCAGGGTTGGGTCAACTTGCTTTATCCCCCCCGCCGTTGTTACAATTACCGCCAAATCCTCTACCGTATCGCCAACAGGCAATCGTTTTGCTTCTTCAATTCGCATTGTTATTCTCCTTTCATATAAAAACACTCAGGGGTCACTCCCCGTGCTGTTCAGGCTGAGTCTGCTGCCCCTGAGTGTTATCTTTCCTTTCGGCCTCGCTCATTAGTTTGTCCAGTGCAGCAACTTCCAATTTCATTTGCTTATGCTCGATTATTAGCCTGTCGCAGTGGCTATCCAAGCTTTCTAAGTACGCCAGATGCGTCTTACGATAAACACAATCCTTACACTTGATTGGCTCACTCATTTTGGGTTTCCTTTTTCCGTTCGGCCTTGCGGCTTAGTTCTTTTGCCGCCGGAACCGCCGCCTTAATTTCTATAAATAGCTTATTGGCGCGACTCTCTAAGTTATCCAGATATGTCAAATATGCTTTGCGATAAGCACCATCCTTACACCTGATTGGCTTAATCATTTTGGGCCTCCTTTTTCTATTTCGGTCTTATGTAAGGGACAGTAGTGTTTGCCGTCTTGCACCAACCAACCTTTTTCCTGTCGTAAATAATCCTGCCTTTCTCTATCTGTAGCGCGTAGGTTGAAACCTTCAAATCGCTCTAAACATTCGCCATCCCCATAATCACATTCTATAACTACCATCTCACTCATTTTGGGTCTTCACCTCATCTTTCCTTTCGGCCTCGCCGCAGAAATTTCCTTCAAGTTCTATCTTTAATAAGTGGTCGAGATAAACCGCCAACTCCTCAACAGAGAAGGTTTCTAATCGTTCTGGTTTTGCTCCTTTGTTTATTTCGCAAATTGCCGCGATGGTTTCAGCCTTGGTCATTTTGGGCCTCCTTTTTCTGTTTCGGCCACCGAATAACAATCATATCCCAACTCTTCCAAGGACCTTTTGATGGTTTTTTTTGCGAGGCTCTTTCTTGCTTCGTCCACAACCTCGCCATTTTTCCATGTTACAATAACGCGGAGGAAGTCACCTGAGACTACAACGCCTTCACACAAATCGGCGGCTCGCATCATCTGGCCGATATGTGGCACGGGGCTTGTTTGTGCTATAAAAGCCACACTTGTCATCTTTCAATCTCCATACATTTCGGCAGCCGTCTCCACGTTGCCAGTGCATATTCCTTGCGCTGTTCAGGTGTAAGCCATTCGGTCGAAAACTCGTCGAGGAACTGGCCGTCTACGATGTTCGGCTTGTTATGCCTGATTAGCGTAGTGTCGTGTTCAGTTGGCTTGGGGAGTAGGCGTATCATTATAGAAAAATCCCGTGTGCGTTCTCTAACATCGTTACCATTTGGTTGATTAGATAATCCTGAAAGCCTCTTGTTTCATCGCGCATTTGCGACTCAAGATGAAAGCACTCCTCCATAATCGTTGTAACTATTTTCTTTTTGCCTAAGTCCATTACGCGGGGGGATAAATAAATTGTTTCACCCGTGGTGTGGCCGAGAATATTTTTATCCTCAAAAACAGCGATTTCTATCGGATGGTCTATTCTAATACCAATCTCTTGAAAAAACTGCATTGCTTCTTTAAGTAGAAATTCATCCCGTGTTGTTTTTTTGCTTATCAGAAAATTGGCATATAAATCGCCCTTTAGAAATGGGGTTTTGATGTCATCGCCAAAATAATTTATCAAACATTGCAATAGCGTGATGGGAATGATTGCTGTATTGGGCTTGCCTACCAATTCGCTATAGTGGCCTGCCATTTCAAGGGGCAACACGGTTTTGCCGGTAAAGTATTTTAGCCATGTGGGATTGAAGACTTTGGCATGTCGCCAGCTAATATTATATTCTAATACAGTCTTTATAGTGTCACCGCTACACGCGGTCACAAGCTTGTCAATCATAGTTTCGGTAGCAGATTCGCCCCATATACGCGCCATGGCTTCACGCAACTGGAAACTATATCGGATTAGCCGACTTTCTGTAATGTCGATATGTTTTAAGTCATAATCAAAAAGTGATGGGCTTGGTTCGTCATAGCAGCGTATTCCCTTTCGGTACACAGAGATGTTTGTTTCAAGAGGAAACATAACCGTTCCCGTGTCACAGCCAGCGTGTATTTTCCGGTCTCGTGCAAAGTATCTGTCCCAGTTATTAAGGATTGCTTCAATTTGCTCATTGCCAGTGATGGTTATATAGAATTGTGTCTGGCCTTCGATTGGGACTATTTCTTCTACGACCTCAGAATTAAACTCTTCCTCATCAAGGGCGTTGCAATAAACCTCTCGCACTGCCTGCCAGAGCTTCCAGTCGATTCCCATTTCGGTAGTAAGGTTGGTTTTTTGGTCGGCGATTGTTAAAACTCGAAACTCTTCCCCTCGAAACTGCTCTGTAACCGTACTAAGAGAAATAGGCTTTAGTCCCGACCAAATGTTAAGCTCAATGCCTTCACGGAGAAAAACTGTCAGCGCATACTTTAGGCCAGAGCCAAAATAGCCTATCTTGGATTCGTCATCTCTTTTGGTACATGCGCCAAGCAACAAAAAAGCGTTTGTCTCAATTTCTATGCTGTTACTAATTTTCAGGTACTTCATACCGGCGCTCCTACATAAGCCAGCCACATACAAAAGAACAACAGGGCCGTGCAAACTACTAAATAGATTGTGCGAAATAGGGTTTTCATTCTTTTCGTGCCCTTCTTGCCATTATACTCCTCGCTATGTGTGCAACGATTTTCTCAAGCTGGAAACTTATCCACCAACAATTAGTAGTTGTTGCGCCCTGGCATTCGGACACCAATTTTTTTAGTTCGCGCGTTGGGCACTCCTCAATAGCGTCCCAGAGCAAGCTGCTCAATTTGTCGAGTCTTTTAAAGGCCATAATTTAACCTTTCAAATCTGGGGGCCAGCCACACCCAAACCGGCCCCCGGTTTACGGACTTGCAAATGCAAGCCTCCTACTATGTTCACTTATAATTCCAGGGCTCGGTCGGAAACGATCCATCCAAGAAAGCCAACCGAACCCGTCTTATGGAAAAGACGTTATAATTCCAGCCCAGCCGGCCCACACCCAGAAAACCAGCCGGGCTCTAAAAAACACCCAGAGTAGACTTCAAAAAACCTGGCGGCAAGCGGATGGAGTTATACCAACCTCGAAAGTTTGGTAGCTGTCACGCCGCCGCCAGGGGTTATTCGCAAAAGCCAGCCGGAAATCCATCCAAAAAACCGGCCGGCTTCGGAGGAGGGTGATGAAAAGCAATTAGGACAGGGTTGGCGGGCAGGATTGGCCCAAAAGTCCTCTGGGCCCGCATTCTCTTGGCCGCTACCTTGCTTCCTCGTAGCATACGGTCTGGAGGAGGACGCCCGTAGTCATCAACTCGCCCGCGTTTCACACACGCCGCCGCCAACCCTAATTCGGGAGGATAATTACGGGGCCAGCGGGCAGGCCCAACCCACTAATAAAATCGACAGCCTGCTTGTCCCACCCAGTCCACGGCTCGCGCCGCCGCCGAACCCCTTTCCAAATAATAGGCTCATGACTGCCACTATGAGGACTATTTGACACGACCATCTGACTGGGGGTCAAGAGGTCGCTGGTTCAAGTCCAGTCGCCCCGATTAAGGCGGTTCGGGCTTGGTTTAACAGCGAGTCTCTTGTGGCCGTGTAATAATTAATGGTGGTTTCTATTTGGGAATGGCCTGCGATTTGCATCACTTGATGCGGTTGTAGGCCATTTTCCAATAACATCGTGATTCCGGTACGTCTCAGGTCGTGATATGTTCCGTGTTTGATTCCCGCACGTTTGCGTATCCGGTGGAACTCCCTGTTAAAGTTGGCTATCGGGCACTTTCTCGTCGCGTGTGTAAGTCTGTCTCTGTGGGCCATGAGCCATTGATAGCGTTTAGGCGGAACCAGTAAATAGGGCTGTCTGTCCGGCAGTTCACAGGAGATTGTAACAAGCAAGCTGTTAGCTTCCGGCGTTAAAGGAATCTCCCTGGTGTCATAATCTTTGGGCTGAAATCGCCACGTTCCAAGCCTTTCGGAGTCCTCTTTCGGCTGAACAGTTAAAACACCTTTGCGAAAGTCCACATCGGCAAGAGTTGTATTAAGTACCTCGCCTCGTCTGAGTAGGAGTCCAAGCAATACTATCGCCCGCCACCACATATTAGGAGCTTGGCCGACAATCGCTCGGATTTCCCACGATTCGTAGATTCGTATCTTTTGCCTTTTCGGGACCCGGAACAGCTTAATCGCCGCAAAAGGGTTTTTAGGGATTTCCTCGTCCAGTACTGCCTGACTAAAAATCGGCCTAATCGACTTTACATAGATATTGGCACTGGTTTTCTTGACCTTATGCAAGAGCCAATTCTTGAACCGTTCGGCATCGCCTATTGTAATATCACCAATGGGCTTATCCTGCAAAACCTCAGCAAGATACCGAACAACTAAGGCCGTCAGACTTCGCGTTGATTCCTCTATGCCTCGATGCTCGTTTAGATACGTCTGTGCGTACATAGTGATATTTGGGGTCTGCTGCATGATTAGCCTCCTTTCGTGTCCTTATCGCAGCAGCCATGAGCCGTAACAGCTTACAGCCGCCGCATCACACAGTCAACCCCACAGTCATTCGCCACGCTTTTATCCTATTAACTTGTCAATGAGCTATAATTATACAGATTTAGGTGTTATTCTAAATCGTTGTTAAGCTCTTCCAAAATTTCTTCCTTAGAACCACGCCATCCACTATCAATTACTTTTTGAAGCGAATCCCGTGCATCCCAATATGTCACACTTGTTTCTTCTTCGGTCATCTTTCTTAATCCTTCTCTGCCTCGGCAATGGCAACTTTGCGTTGCTCTTTTAATTTTGGGCATACGTTCCAATGACATTTCAAAAGGCTGTAGTATTCATCACCTATCCAGAATGGTCGCGTTCTGCCTTGCCTGTCTTTTCTTTTACAATACAGTTGAGAACTTTCGGGCCTCATATTGTGAACACCTCTGTCGTTAAGCCCTAAACTAAAAAGCTCACAATCTACCCGTGAGAACCTATACCAACCTTCAGGCTTTTTCATTTCTTAATCCTCCGGCTCTGCCTCGGCAATAGTGGCTGTTAATATATGCACGGTTCTATGGGATTCTCGCTGTCCCAGTTCTAAAAGTCTTTGGCGTCCACGTTTGCAAGCATCCACCAATTTCCCCACCATCCCATCTTCTTCAAAAGCGTTCCAGCGACGGACGAACTCTTTGGCGACTTCTCCCGCAGGGCCGATGCTGCTGTAATCGCATATTGCAACGGTGCGGCCTTTTGGGCCGACAATGTAAATGTCGTGCATTGTGCTAAGTCTTAATTTCCCTTTTGTATGTTCCATATTCTTAATTCTGTTGTTCTTGTTTTCAGCCATATAAACCATATAAAGCCTTATCTGTCAGGGGGTTAGGAAACCTTATAAATGTTGCCGTCAACTTTTAGGCTTTTCGGCAAGCTCTTAATCTGTGTGCCTTCGAGGTTAAGCCAGCCGCCTACGCTCTTGAGCTGGCCCAAGCTCTTAATCTGTGTGCCTTCGAGGTTAAGCCAGCCGCCTACGCTCTTGAGCTGGCCCAAGCTCTTAATCTGTGTGCCTCTGAGGTAAAGGGAGCCGCCTACGCTCTTGAGCTGGCCCAAGCTCTTAATCTGTGTGCCTCTGAGGTAAAGGGAGTCGCCTACGCTCTTGAGCTGGCCCAAGCTCTTAATCTGTGTGCCTTCGAGGTAAAGGGAGTCGCCTACGCCTTTTTTGACCCATTGCGGAATAATGCTTGATACCAATACGGTCAGGCATTTTTCCTGCCAATAATCTTGTTTTTCCTCAAACCACGAAGGCAAAGTACCTTCTTCGTCAACCTTAAAATCCCAATCATCGGGATTGGTTGATGTCAACTCATCAGTCGGCCAAAGCTCAATCCGCACAAAGTTGCGGTCAACCAGCTTGTTGTCTTTGAGACCAAGAACCTCAACTAATGGCGCGTGGTCGTTACTGTCCATCAAATAGTCCGGTTCTTCCTGAAACCGCCTAACTATCATTCCCTTGCCGATACACATAATTTTCCTCAGATTTTCCTTGATTTTCGTGTTAAGATAGGTAAGATAGAGTTTATGCAGGTAAACAGCATAGCAGCCTGCACGGACGCGGAAATCGACCTGAAAAGACGGGGCAATCTCTTGTCCCGCCCCGTCAGGCCCATAATAGCAGGGGCAGGAGTTGAACCTGCGACCTCGTGGTTATGGGCCACGCGAGCTGCCACTGCTCCACCCTGCATAATAATCGAAAAAAAGACCCTGTTGCTTAGGAGATGTCGGCTACGACCGTCAGACTTGGCAACAGGGCCAGGCAGAACAAAGCTAATCCTTTGCCCTGTTTGCTTTATTTGGATTGTCGTAGCCATCTTGATTCTCCTATTAACTTTCAATCGTGCCAGTAGTGTATCGGATGGATTGGGATTTGTCAACACAAAAATATGTACCGAACTTGCTAATGTGTTCTAAATATTTATGTAGTAAGGACTTGCAGGCCAAAATATTTTTTATATAATCTTAAAATTATGCCCAGCAAGATACATACAACTGTTGTGTTGACGTCAGAAGCTCAAGCCCTCAAAGATGCTATTGGCAAAATTTGGGGCTTGAAAACTATTTTTTCTTCAGGATTTATGTGGTTTGATATGTTGGCCCCTAAGCAAAAAATCAAGTTGAAAGGAATTGTTAATAATAATGGCGAGTTAAACCCAGAAATTCGCCAACTCATGATAGCAAAAAAGAATCTACGAAAGACCGCAAAAACCAGAACGGTTACATGGTTAGATATTGTCCTATCTGCTCACGACAAACTCGCGGATGCAGATTTTGCGCAATTGTGGGAATCAACACCAAGAGAGGCGCGGCAAAAATTTATCGCTCTTATCCGGCAGGATACGCCGAAAAGTCGGGCTGCTGCAAAAAGTCTTGTTGACGCTGCTGAAGCTCACGAAGCAAAGATTCACAAAAAGACTCGCGGCAAGTCCGCAACAATTCAGTAATTTGTTGGAGTTCCAGCTCTTTTTGAAAGTCGATAATTTGGGCGTGAGGGTTTAACATAGGTGTATCTCCCGTACAAATACGGAGTTATGAGACCGTCGCGGTTTTCGCAACATCGCTTCATTTTGCTCGTAACGACCTCATAGTGGCATTATTGAGACAGTGAAAGAAAAGTCAAGGGGAAAGTAGGAGATTTGAAAATGAAAAAACTAACCTTACTGCTGTTGTTGCTGGCGATGGGATGTCAGCAGCCAAGCGAACAGGTTCGTAGCCAGTCTAAAGACTCACTTACATACCCAAGCGGCAAAACAGCTTGCGAAGAATTGCTGGTTGCCTTGGATTCCGACTATGGAGCAGATTGCCGTCAGCCTGCCCTCCAAAAATTCAATGAATTAGCGGCCCAAGGAAAAGTACCTAAACGCAATCCTGTTATGGCAACCTTGATAATGGTGCAATGCTACCAAGAGGCTAAGGCTAAATTGGTAGTGCCAGAACAGAGCAAATACAAGAGCGGGATAAATATCGAGTATTTCAATCAGCTATTTGGCCAGCAGCAAGATGCAGGACCGAACGAGCCGGCACCGCCCCTATATATACCAGAGATGTTCGTATCGCCCTATGAACCTCTTTACTCTGACGATTATGAATATGACTCACAGCTTGATGAAATAGAAGAACGGCAACGAGCAATACAGAGCCAGATGTGGCAAGACCAACGGCGAAATGAAGATGTGCTACGCCAGATACAACACCAGCAACGATGGATGGAGATGCAACAGTTTCAGCAGCGCTCACTCGATGAGTTTCATCGCATGAGCGCAATTCCTGATGATGGTCCGTACTGGCCTTAGCCCCCGCCGTTCCTTTCCCTGATAAGCTTTTTGACCTCCTCGAACCCGGTACGCATATCCATTTTTATCTCCGTCTGCGTCGTTTCGATGTGTCGCATGCATTCCTCGATGCGGATTATTGTTTTCTCATTCTTGTTGGCCACATCACATCCGTCAACTTTCAAATCCTTAACATCTTGCGCCGCCTCGCTTTTTAATTCCTTAACATCCTTCGGCGACTGCTTCAGCTCCGTCCAGCCGGCAACAATGGCCGCAAAGATTCCAAGCAATGTTATAATTACACCCGCCGCTACCCATTTCGTTTTATTGTTTCGGTGCATTACATCAGTTCCTTATACATTCGTCTTATCCTGATTTGCGAGATTCAAGCTCTTTTCTCCACCCCTCAACCATTTCTTCCTTACCACTGTGCGGATGGCCTCTCGGATACAATTTGCCGCCCTTGCGCCGGTAAGAGGTTTTGTAAGTGTTTTTGGCAATGGCCTCTTTCAACTCATCCACCGTCATAATTTTTTCTACCGCCGCTGTCGCTGATTTTGCCTGGTAATAAACCTCTCCTAACGGCGCTGAGTACGGCATCCCCGTCGCAACGGCAAGCAGTCCCGCTAATCCATTGGCTACCTGCCTGGCCGTCCTTTGCCATTTGGGTTTGTCCTTATCGCACCCGGACTTGAACTTCTCACCCGTTGCAAGCTGTTTTGCTAATTGTGCAGTATCGCCGACGACCCCTGTTGCGTCGAGGCTCAGGTCGGCGAAGATATTGCCGGTTCGTATGTCCTGCAGGCGGTGTGTGCGATACTGCGACCTGAATCGCTTTATCGCCTCATAAGCCATGCCCTGTGCGATATTGCCAAATGCGGGCAGACTCACCAAATTCAGGGCTGCGTCAATTGGCAGTTGCCCTTTTAATTTCTCTACTTCAGCCCGTGCAGCTAATTTGACCTTTTGCTGTCTCTCCTCATCATCAGAACTGATAGCGAATATCAATCCTAAAACCGCTGCCTTAACCCCCAATCTGACTAATCGTTTGACTAACGCCACTAAGGTATTGGCGTACAGCACACCACTTACCCGCTTACCGAACTCGACCGAATTTATACGTTTCTTCTTATAGTCGTCCAGCGCCCGCAGCAGTACGTTGTATTGTGCATTACGGGCCGACATGAACATCGTCGAACCTCTCAAAAATACATTTGGGCTCGAAGTAAGAATAGAGCGGTAAACCATGTCCCACTGCGGTTGGGTCTCCAGTGCTTGTTCGACGAGCTTTATGGCTCGTTCCTTAAATTCATCCGTCCCTCTTTTGAGTCCCGTTTCGGCGACTACCTTGTTCTGGGCGGCGAGATAGATGTGGTAAATAGCTTTCTGGTCGCCCCAGGTATAATGCCTGACGCCTTTTTCGGTAATAGTTGAACCCTTGAAGACTAATGTATCGAAGGCGTTTTGCGCCGCTGCCCCGCCCGTAACGAAATCAAACTGCCTGCCCGTCCACCTCATCCACAGTCGGGGTGATAAATCCATCATCTCCTTGACTGCCCGCACAGGCACTTTCGGCAGTGCAGCTATATTCCTCAAGCCGTGAAAATGCTTCGGCTCAATGACCTCAAATGCGGCAGGGATACTTGCCGTCTGGACACCGTAACCACTCAGTCGCAGACTCAAGACCGATTTGCCGAAATTACTGAGAATCTTTGCGCCGGTTACATCAATAAACGTCCGGTCGGTGGCATGTCCCTGAACCCGCCGCAGCATGGTTATCAAGGCATCCAGCTCCCTGCCCCGCCCGAGCTTATTCATCTTGTCCTGCCACGCTTTATCTCCGACCAGTGCCCGCAGGTCCCTCATGGCCATTGTCATACCATAATAAGTCGCATCGGATTGAAGCCCGGCGATAAATTCCTGTCGGAACGGCACAATCCTTATCCTCTCGTTGCCGCCCGTGCGCGGCAGGTATCGGCCCTGGTTCTCTATGGAAACTGAAATGTCCGTAGCTGTACCTTCAACCGTTTTGCCCCTTGCCCTATGCACCGGCCAGTATTTTTTACTTCGTGCTATCTCGTAATTCTGATATTCCATTGATGTTTCGTTTATTGCCGGGGCCTGGTATTCAGTGTTTATTTTGAAAGAGGCCTCTGACATCTTTTCCAGGGTCGGGTATGTGTTTTCTGCCAGTTCGATTATCTCCCGCAACTCCGAGAGCTGTGGTCGTCCGGTCATAATGTGCGTCTTTTTCCTTATCACGTATAAACGGGAAGGGTCGCGCTCGTAAATTGTTATATTCAAACCTTTGGTTTTTAACAACCGCCGCAGGTTCCCTTCCGCCCTGATGTGCATATAAATTGATAACAGGTTGTCCAAATCTACCTTGAAAGTCTTTCCGCCGAGTGTGATGGGGACCTTTTTATCAAGCATTGTGAACGTCTTGCCGTCCAGTCCCGTATCTGCAAACTCTTTCCTTGCCGCGAGAACAAACTCCTTCGCCTTGGCCGTTTTCTTTTCGTGGCCGTCATAAAGTCGGTCGGTTATCAATTCTACGGTAGCGGCGTTGTCTTTTCCCGTCAGCATCCCAACTAATGTTCTGGGCGTTGCCTGCGATGTGGTTAGGAGTTTACCGGCAAATCCGCCCGCCCCCTGCTTCTCTATCAGCGTTCCGGGCTCTTTAGTTCGCTGTGAAACTTCGCCCCTGGCGGTATGTACCAAGTCCCTGACCTTCTCAGCGCGAATGCGCTCTTTTATATCACCTTTGCGTGCCGCTATAGCCAGCAGGTGTTCAAGTGAAGCCTGGATATATCGCACTTGGTCGGCATCGAGTTCGCCGATATGTGTTTTGGATAATCGCATCAACTCCGTTGTCCTGGCATCCGGCATCCGCAGCACATCCGCCCCGTCCTCGGCAAGTGATTCAAGGGCATCGGCCACAGTGCCGGAGACGTTCTTTATATAGTCCTGGCGACTCTCGAACTGCTCGCGCTTGGCCTCAGAGAGCTTTGCAATGTCGTACCTGGCTAAAACACCGAGAAGCTTGTCCCGGACATCTGACCGCAACTTACCCAGTTCCGTTGTGCCTCGCCGGTACTTGGTGCTTGTCTCTTTAACGAACTTTCTGAAATCACTTACCGCCTGCCGGTGTTCGGCCCTATCAAGATAGGTGTCAATGGCCTCAGTCAATCTCTCGATTCGCTTATTGGTTTTGGCAGCCAGGATTCTCTTCGTGTATCGGTACTGCTGCTCTTTGGGAACGTATTGCTTAACTATATCAAGTGCATCCTGCCGGTGCTTATCCGTAAGCTGACCGGCCATCCTAAAGGCGTCGAGCTTCTTCCTGCTCTCTACGAGTCCTGCCTTTCGACCTACCTTATACCCGACCTTCTCTTTTCCCTCCTGGGAAATCTCGGCCTCTGCTATCTTTTGGGGTGTGCCGAGTATCCTGCGTTCCTCTCTGGTCAGGCCGGGGCCCTTCGGATTGATTTGTACGAAATCGCCGTCAGGTTTGGTATCGGCGACGTGAAATCCCGCAACAGTCTGCCAGAGGTATACAGGCTTTGCCGTGTTCTTCGCTATGTATCTCGCTGCCTGTATAGCATGTTTTTCTACATCGAAAACACTCTTACTCTTAACAAACTTGGCGCCGCCATCCTTTATGCGGTAGTAACTGCCATGCTCCGGCTGTTTCTTGGCCTTCACCCACTTACCGTTTACCTGCCGAACATAAGCCTCAGTAGTAGTGCGAGCAGCATTAGTGAGTATCCGGTCGAGTTCCGGCGAGCGCGCTGCCCCAATAGATGTGGCGATTTCAGCCCCCCCTGGCTTTGCGGGTTGGGCTATACTTACTTGGTCACTACTAAAGACGATAACCTGCGGTTCTTTAATGGCATACATTCCCCCCTGTTGCCATCGCTTTACAATTATTCCATCATACCCTTCGGCTTGCAATCCTTCCTTTAGTAAGTCACTCATCTGCTGCGGCGAGGCTGACTTTGTTTTCGGCCAAACATATCGTTGCTCTAAATCTTTAATTACTGCATTGGTCAAACTGTCTATAACAAAAGGGTTTTTAAGGTTGACTTCAACTTTCACAACCTTGCCCTTGTCGTATGTCTTGGCAAACTTTTTCGCACCATATTGAGATTTGGAAAGGTATATTCCTTCTATGCCGACAACCAAATTAGGAGCAAAACCACCACCGAAATCGGGCCGCTTGGTCACGAAGCCCTCTTTTTGGATTTTGGAAAGATTCTCAGCAGATGTGCCGTGATAGTACACCTTCCCCTCTGGCTTTGCCTCTGCCGCTTTTGAGGGTGGTATGACACCTTTTTCCTTCTTCTCAGCAGCCTCAGCCAGCCTGGGCGGTACAATCGGCACTGCGGAAGGGGGACCGCCCATCGGCTCGGTTGTAACAGTTGCGCCCTCTGGCAGCCGTGAGAAGGTTGTACCGCCCGGATAGTAGCCTATTTCTTCGCCCTTGGCCGACCGGACGACTACAACGGTATCTGGCTTGGCAGCACCCTTCTTTGGCTTTTTCGGTCCAAGCAATTGGCGCCAATAGTCTTCTGAGGGAACCTTTTTCGCCAGTTCCTCTCTGGGTTTTCGCTTTCCGGGCAGTTTCGTCACCTTCCTCGCCGCCTCCCGCGTGAGCCCCTCAGCTACTATCTGTTCAGCCAGTTCAGCTTCTTTGCCCTTCATCTTGCCGTGATGGAGTTTTTTTGCGACAATGTCCATAGCCTTGTCGATTTTAGGCTCAATATCCCTCAGTTGCCGCTCACCGATTCGCGTAGCATCCCTTAATGTCCTCTGGTAGTTGGCCTGAACCTGTGCAGGTTTCATTCCAGTTGCAATATCCTGCTGATATGCTTGTTTGGCCTGTTGCTGTCCTTGACTTATTGCTTTTTGGGCCTTGGCATATTCCGCTTTTTTCAGATGCGACTTAAAGCTCTTGAGCCACTGGTTCTGCTTATGAATATCCCACCCCTGAAAGCCCATGCCAATACCCGTACTGACCGCAACATCGACCCAATCGCCGCCTTCCTTGTACGCCAAACCGCCAAATAAACCGCCGCCAGCAGCAACCTTTGTAGCCTTGCCGAGTGTCGATACGGATGGTATCTGACTTATGCCCTTCAGAGCTGTGTTTATCGCCGCTCCCCTGCCTGGCTTGCCGCCCGCAGCAATGTTCTGAATCTCCCATATTACCTGAGAAGGAGCACCTGGAAGGACCTTTTTGAGAAAGACCAACTGCGCAATGAAGCTGCCTATACCGGCAACCGTATCGGCGATGTAATCACCTGCGTTTTCGCTGGGTGGAATGTTGAATTTCGGGAATGGGTTTTCGTCCTCACCTATACCGTAAATCTCAGTAACCCCTTTGAGGTCCGGGTCATCTCTCGCCTGTGGCTTCTGGCCCAACTGCCACATGATTTCCTTCAACTCATCGTCATACCAATCCTCCGGGTACCGGGCCCGTCCCTTCATCCTCGCCTGTTGGACTTCGACGGCCTTAAGTAAAGCTGGACTGTCACTGGCACCCAAAATATCCGCAGGTCTGGCTACACCTTTATTCCAGAATTGCTTTAGCGTCCTCTCCACTACCTCCGCACCGGCGCCGAGCACTTCTGCCGCTCGGCCAGGTTCGGGCATAATAGGTGGTGCTTCAGGGTCCTCCGGGGCATAGCGTGTCGCAGGGTCAAGCTGTCGTGGCGGGATAACAAGCCCATCTGCGGTAGTAATCTGCGGTGGTGTGGCTTCGAGCTTGTTCTGTTGAACCTCCGGGTGTTCTCCTGCAAGCAGCGAGTCAAGAAACTCGATATTTATTCTGCTTTTCTGTGGCTTTGGTGGTTCGGCAATGGCAGTAGTAGAAACGCCCAATAATTCATCGAGATATTTTTCGTTTATCGGCATTATACCCCTGCCGTTGCGAATAACTGTTGCAGCTCTTTCAGCGTCAGTTTCCGCATCTTTCCCGTCACCGGGTCTTTAATACCCTCCCGCCAAGCCTTCAGAATTATAGACATCCTTTCAGGGTCTCTGTTATACTCGTCCACAAAATCAATCGCGGGTAGCGCCTTTCCTAATTCTGTCAAGCTCTGCTGGTCTTGGGCGTTGGTAACACCAGCCTGCTCGAACGTCATAGGCTTGTTCTTGTTGGGTAGTGTTTCGGTAGACTCCTGGAAGAAATCGTCAACGGATAGCTGTTGTTTCTTACCTTCTGCCTTTACTTCCGTTCCCTTATCCGCAAAGGCGTTCACGCCTTCACTAAACATGCCCCGGTTGTCTACCTTCGGCCTTGCAACCGTCTTTTCGGCTTCCAGCGAGAAGGTGTCGGTTATGCTCTTGCTGATGCCAGCAAGGTCGGCCAGCATTCTGTCCTTCTCCTTTTGACCTGTTTGGGCCACCAACTCTTTAACTCCAGGTCTGTCGGTTACGGACTGTGCGGCGGCATCGAAAAACGCGGCAGTTTCCTCTGGTATCTCATCACCGAATTTGTCGCGGGCACCCCGAATCTTACCGCTATCTACCGCCGCCTGCACCATCGGGTCCGTAGCACTACTGCCGGACCTACTGCTGCTGCCATATATAGTTCTGCCCTGCTCCATCGCAAGTCTCTGTTGCGCGCGCAGTAGGTTCTGACCCTCGCGACTATCTATAAGAGACTGCATCTCCGCCATCTTTGCTTGACGCGACTCTTCCTGGCGCTGTAGTTGTTGGACCCGCCCAGGTTGCAGGGCTGTTACCGCACCACCAACGAAATCACCAATAGGTTGGAAAATCCCAGCGCTTATATCTCTAAACAAATCCCTTGCCATCGTTTTATCTCCTTTTTGCCGTCATGTGCTTGGTGTCGCCATTCCTTTTCCCAAGCCTTCAAAAAAGCCCGTTGTTCCTGCATATCCCAACCCCGGGCCCCAGCCACTACCACTACTACTACTCTGGCTCCTGCTGAAATTCATACCAAGCAGCGTCAATAAGATACTGAGGTTCTCCGGGTCGGTAATCTGGTTCTCCTGTGCGAATTTCGTTATTTCCGCTTCAAGCTCTCTCTGTCCCTGCGTTTGTTCTGCTGCCCCTATCCCGAATATGGTGCCAAGCCCACCTATCTGCTGTGCCGCTATTTTGAGATTGTTCTGTATCTCCTGTGCCGGCACCTGGCCATAAGCCATAGCCTGCGGAACAGCCGCCTGTGTCCTGCCAGCCCGTGCCTCGTCGAGTGCCTGGTTGCGACCGAGAACGTCCCACTCAAGCTGTCCCCGCTCCTCAGCTAATCGGTCAGCAACGTCCATGCTCGCCTCGACCCGCTCGTGGCTCCTGCCAGACGCAAAGAATCCAGGACCAGCATAAGCCTCATCAATAGCAGGGTTTATATCCTCCCGCAAGGTCGTCATTGCGGGGTCATAGTGCTTCGCCTTAAAGTACTCCGAAACATCCTGGTCAGAGAGTTTCTGTGCGCCGAACTCTCCACCCATAAGCCCCTTGATTGCCGTCCCTGTTTCATCGAACAAAGGTGTGCCAGCGGACAGTGGATTAGAGAACAAGTCTGAGTAATTCCCAACCCCGGCCATAGCACCCTGCTGTAGGGTAGAAAAGGGCGTAACCCTTTCACCCTGCCATACATTCTCATTCTTACCTAATTCGGGCTTATATAGTTTAAGTGCCTTCTTAAGCCCTCTCTTTTGGGCCTTGGTTTTGGTTTCGCTTGTTGTTGTGCTTTCCGTTTTAGACCCACCACTATCGAAACACCCCATTAGACAATCTCCTTGATATAAGAAGTCTCAAATTTCTGCATCCCTATTCGCTCATAAAATCGGCAGACTTTATCATGTAAGCCAGAGGCGAGTGTGCTTGCGTTCATTATCAAATGCGAACACCCCTGCCGTTTCGCCCACCAGCGTGCGCAATCAACCAGCTTTAAGCTGCCCCTTCCCCTGAACTTTTCTAATACATACCAATAATGCTCGTTGGCTATCCTTTGGTCGCCGAGCGGACTCTTGAAATACTCAATCCCCATATAACCAACCACCACACCCTCTACCAGCAACAAAAACAGAGCGGCGTTCTCTCTTTCAATCAAAGAAGCCAAACCAGCATAATGCCTATCCGGGACGAGGGATATTCCCATCCCATCACCGTTGCACTCAGCTTTCCACTGCAAGACTATGGGCTTTAAGTCCTCAATGTCCTCTTGGTTTATTGCGGTTCTTACTATCACAGTGATAAAGTATCCTTATAGTTTCCTGCCGCCGTCAGGGTAATCGGTAGTCGCTCCGACCTGACTTGCAGCTTCTTTTCATATCTGTCTTTTGTCCGGTTCATGCGTTTTGTAATCGCCTGTTTCAGAGCAATCGCCGTCTTTTCTGTCCGCGTCGGCAGGTAGTCTTTGACAGGGAATACCGCTCTTTTTGCCTTGTTAAATGGCACACCGAGCTGTATAAAATCACGCTTGCTCATATTGGTAACGATAATCTGACCGGTAAAGACATACGCCCTGATGTCCTTGCCGTGAAAGGCCCGCTTTACAACAGTCAGAATTTCGTATGAAACACTACTCATTCAACAAGTCCCTCTGTCGTTTCTCGTACAAATCATTGTCGGTCGTCTGCTCGAACAACGTTTTAATGTCCTGATAATGGTTGCGGAGTATTTTCTGCAACCACGCCCGAAATTTCTCCGGGTCTTTCGGAACGTCCTGTACTGACCTGCTTATCATACCTTTATCCCATAATTGCGGGTTCAATTACGCTATAGTCACTAACTTGGAAAGCCGCGCCCAAGTAGTCTCTGAGCCTGAATTGGATTTTCTTACTGGTTGTATTGATAAATGTCTGGTAATTAGCCCAGTCCGCCGACAATGTTGTTACCACAGAATCAAAGTCCGGCTCCAGACCGTCGCCATCGCTGTAAAGGGTCTTTATTTCAGACAGGCTCAGTGCTCGGTCAAAAAGATTGAAACAGTCGCCCCACCCGCTACCAATACCTGCCCCTTCAACGCCGCCCAATATGAGGTCCGAGCCGCTATTGATTGAGCCTGTAACCGATGAAATATCTACCGACGTTTTCTCTGCTCCATTTATATAGATAGTGGCATTGCCGTTCCTGTTAAAAACAACTGCAATGTGGCTAAGGACGCTGCTTGAAAGTATGGTTGTGTCCGTATAAAGCACCGTATTTGTGCCATCATCTATTTCGATTCTTACTTTGCGGCCTGCTGTAATCTCAATGCTAAAGCCGCCAACACCAGTAACCCATTTGTAGAACATATAGCTTTGACCAATTACAACGGGATAATATGCGAATACGGCAGTAAAATCACCCGTTCCGAAATCCAGAGAAGTAGCATCTGGTATAGTGACCTGCTGCGGCCCAGACCCCAAGTAAAATGACCCGCCGCCGCAAAACCCCTCGCCTACTTGTAAGCCACTGGTCGCCTCGCTCGATACCCCGTCATTGCCCTCACCTGAATAGTCCTTTACTGTTGTGCCTGCATCGTTTTCGTTCATACGCCACGAACCTACGCAATCCTGAACGTCACCAGACCAACCCTCAGCTACCGTATCGAAATCACTGGTTCGCCAATCGACAATCAGGGATGTACCCTTAGCCGTGAACTCAAAGCCCGGCCATATCTTCTCCTTGCCCGGTACGCCCAAATCATACACCTCGGTTATATGCCTCGATGGAATATCAACGCTGTCATCCTGAATCAAATCACTGTCGTACTGGTAAACATAGCCTGCCGAATCGCCCAATACGAGACGTTCATTTGTAAGCACCTCTGTCAAGACCTGGCGATACGTCGTCCCCGCCGTGACTGCTGCGGCGTAGGTCGTACCGAGTGTCACTGCTCGCGCATAAGACTGTCCCGTTTGATACGAGCCGGAACCTATTAAAGCAACAGACGTTATCCCGCCAGTCGGCCATTTATGGGTAAAGTCTCTTTTCATCCATGCCCCGGTCCGAATATCAATACCGTATGCCTCAATAGCGTATTCCCTATCGTTCGGCACAATGAAAAGCCAGAGCCTCGAATTTTCAGCCCCCATACACAGCCAGCATCGGGCCTTGTAGTTAGGGTCCAAGTCTCTTTGCAGGTATCGGTGAATCTTGTGCCCTACGAGTTTGTAGTTCGACCCGCCCCAATAGGCATATATGTTATAATCGTTACCCACAAAGTAGTGCACGTTGTTCTTGGAGAATAGAAGGTGAGGTGCCAAAAGCCCCAGGTCAGGCATTTCAATATCCGGTTCAAATACTCGTGTCCCGCCAACGTGGGTCAGGGACCAGATAGAATTGTTCTGATATTGAATCCATTGGGGGCCGAGCAAGGCACCCCATACATTAAAACCACCTGTATCCAACAAATCAACATAGCCAGCTCCGTTACCAGCCCAAGACTCTAATTTACCAGCCTGCGGCCATCGTATCCGCTGATTGTTCTCGTGTAAGGTGTCAGCGGCATCGGACTCTAAGGGACTAATAAGAATCGGTCTGTTGTAAAAAGCCCCCATTTGCAAGGCGTAGTGGGTCGTGTAGCTACTGCCAACGGTATGATAGCCGTCCGCACCAACCAGGTCGGCAAAGTCCGCCTCAAACTTACCGGCCCACCTTTGGACCGGCGATATGCCCGTACAGATGCAGCAGTGGTGATACCAATCATCGCCTGTTCCGTTCAGGGCAAGGCCGTCCGTGTGCAGAACACTCGCCATACTGATGGGATTGTAGATATTAGCAGCCAGAGGTTGTCCTGATTGTGTCACATCGTCCCATTCACTGTTGACATAGTCCCGATTGTAAATCTTGCCGCCAGTTACACTCAGGAAATGCTGCGTCTTATCGAGTTCCGAGTACATGAAATTGGCGAGTATCGCAGCGCCACTATCGAGCGGCAAGCTACCCGACTCCACCTGACCAAACCCGTAGGGTGTTTTTATCGTGTCCCTGGAATAGAGTACGTTCTGAGAGCCGTCCGCCGCCGAGCCCCTCGGCAGCTCTGAGGGGTCTCTTATAGTGGCATCGAAGCCCTGAGCAACCTGTCTGGTTAAAATAGAGTTCATCGCACCCTTTAGTAATAATCTATCTTGATTCTGTATGCGTTCCCCTGAATGTATGTGCCCACACTGCCTATTATGACATTTGTTGCGTCATACGCGACGACAAAAGCGGAGTTTGCGGTCGCAGACTCATACATACCTTCGGCAAAATATGTGCTTGTATTGTCATTGTAAGCTATAATATCAACGGCAAGGATATTAGCTGCTGTAACGCCATGCGCCACCGAAGTTGAATCATCTGCGTCCAGAGTGCCTATTAGATATTTGGTATATATTTGTGTGCTTACGCCATTTACATCGCAATATCTGTACCCATCGCCATCGTGTCCCACCACATTGTCCTGATACGCCTTTATAGACTGCTGGGACGCAACCTTGTTAGGGTCGTCCGAGGCCATATCATCCTCATCTAAAAACCAACTCACGCCGGACACGTCCGTCTCGGTAACATCGGTTGTATTGGAATCGACATAGGCTTTTATGCTCTGTTGAGTAGCGAGTTGGGTAGCTGAATCAGATGCCATATCATCTTCGTCGAGTACAGATACCGAATCGCCGACATCTATCGCGCCATCATTTTGAAGGACTAATGCAATCTTGGAAGGCGTGTTTGCATCGTTACCGTCGTTTACGACAAAGCGAATCCTGCCCTTCTGGTCGTCGGATGTGCCATCATGCGAAAACTCGATATAGCCAAGGGTTGCCTGTTCGCCACCCGATTGCTCACCGTAAGCCCGGATTTGAGACTCCCTACCGTTTTCCGTGTCCTCGTCCACTTCGTTGTGCAGATATAGGGCCAGAGAATTGGCATCGACAAGGTATCTTCCGAGCACTTCCCAGGTAGAATCACGCCAACGCTTCAATACTGGCGGGTCGAAGTTATCATCCAGCCACAACCTGCCCCTGTCCCTTGCAATATCGGACAAGGCTGCGGAATCGTCCGGTAAATTCGGTTCCGCCGTAGTACCTTCGTAACATACAGCTGAGCCGTTAAGGTGCCAACCGCCCGCTGAGCTGGTTGCAAGAGTGACATGCTCCCTGTTCATACGGATTGCTATACCTTTGCGCAGGTCGTACAATTCTTTGTAGGCGTTGCCATGCGGCTGGTCTATGTCTGGACTGGTTATGTCCCACTTACTTCCATCCCAGGGGTCATGCGTGCCGCCCAATGCCAGAATCACAAAGCAGCCGAGCAATGTTAATACCACCATTCCAAGCACAAATTTCTTATCCATCATACAATTCCTCTAAACATGTCGTGTTATAGTCCTCGTACTCACTAAGCCAGTTCTCGAACAATGCCCTTGTCTTGAGGGCCTTACTCTCGAATCGCGGCTGGCTTAACGCTATTTCATCGTATATTTCCGCAAGAGAAAACAAGATAAGTCCTTTGTCGGAGTTGGTCAGTTGGCAAGTTGACCCGGAGCTGTTAGTCAGGACCGTCGCCCAAGGCGTATAGTCAATATGCAGGTACAGGCCGTTGTAATCACTGGAAGCCGGACAGTTGAAATAGAGCACGTTCCCCTGCCTGGTATATTCGGTGGGTTCAGAAGCACCTTCGTTGGCGATGGGTATATACTTCGCCCTGAACTCATCTAAGGGCCGATACTTCAAGCCTGCCTGCCGGGTACTGCCGGCGTTAAGAACCCATATATTGCCTATGTGGGCAGGAGTACTCAGTGTACTCAAGGGAATCGAGAATACTGTGGCTGTCCCTGCGGCAAGATTAGACTCATCGGCACCTGTTTGGGCAAAAGTAAATGTCGTAGTCAATGGTACACTTGCAATCGTATGCTCGCCGTCAAAGGCATTCGTCTCGGAACCGCTGTCAACATCCTCTAACTTGACCTTCTGCCCGACGAGCATCAAATGCGCTGCTGAAGTCGTTACAGTAACGACATTAGAGCTTCTGGCAGCGCCGCCTATCGCTACCGTCTTGGCCGATGAAAGCCGATACGTTGTTTCGTCGTGGGCCTCAAGGTCAACCAGCCTCGGACACCGCCTAACGATGACTATCTGGGCCTCGTTTAGCGTGTCTAATACAAAATCTTCCGTAATCAGGGCCGGATCATTCTGTCTCGCACACCTGAGCCTAATCGTGTCGATTAAGTCCTCTACATTCTTATTAGCCATGTTTTCATCTCGCTACAGAAGTTACCCTTACTTGCCTTACGGGTCTTTCCGTCTCCGGCCTTACCTGTGTCCTCTCAATCTTCATAGAGCAGTAAGGACAGTTCAGCACCCCGGTAATGGGGCCGTAATATATCTCGCGGCAGCACGGACAAGTCCATCGCACATCCCCTTCTTCTTGAACCAAATGGATACCCTCGACGAGATACTTCGGTTCTTTAGGCCAAGTATTCGGGATGTTCGTCTTTATCTGCTTGCCTTTTATATGGTCGTTAATAAAACCAGCAGCCCTCTGACAAGCCTTGCCGTCTATCGGGCCGTAAAGGTGTGTCTGTAGTTCACCGTAAACAGCTTCGTTGATATTCGAGAGGCCCGGAATCGCCCTCGCCAAATACCATTCCAACTCCCTATAAATTTTCAGCATCGGACTGACCTGAGCCAGTAACAGGTCGGGATTGACGTTGCAGAAGTTAAATGCGGGTATATTAAGCAGGTGAGCCTCAATCGCCATCGTCGAACCACTATGCACCAGAATATCAGCGTCCCTTAACACCACAGACGCAGGTGTGTCCTCGGGATGTATCTTGACGCAATCAGGCAGCTTTTTTTTGTACTCAGCAGTAGATTCGCCGGGCCGCACCTTCAATTCAAAAGCAAGTTCATCCTCAAACCACTTCGCCAGCTCCTTAATAGCTTCAATCCAAGTGTCCCTTGCCTTGC
Source organism: Planctomycetota bacterium (assembly GCA_030641115.1). Lineage (GTDB taxonomy): Bacteria > Planctomycetota > Phycisphaerae > Sedimentisphaerales > Anaerobacaceae > DAOWID01. The sequence goes on from DAOWID010000023.1 coordinate 28,873, forward strand.
GGTGTAGTGCGTGCAGCTTTTCGTGGTACTCTGATTCTTCCGGCAATCCAGTTTCGCAATACTCGCTCCTGCAATCCGCAGTAGAAAAGCCGGTTGCGAAGAGAACTGTTCTTTTGCGCCCTGTGTTTGTCTCGGAATACGGCTCGAAATACGGGTCGAAAGCGAACGCACCACACGCCTTTAATTTCTCTGCTGGCATGTGTCCTTGCTCAGCTATTATATCCGTAAACTCTTGGCCCCAGGTAAGTTCCAAATCAACATAAGGTGAGTAATCCCAATTACCAAGAATGACCGTTTTATGGTCCTCGCTAAGTTTCTCAAACTGTTCCCGGGCTTGGCCGGCCTCTCCACGCCGGACGATAACTTCAATCCCCCACTCCTTGCATTGTTTGACGAAATCATATTTGTACTGACCACCTGGCATCGGGACTACAATCACATCCGGCTTTTCATAATATACCGATTCTCTGGCAGCATACACAAAGTTGCGTACCAAAACCTCATGGCCATAGATGCGCAGTCCTTCCGCTAACATTTGGTCGATAAACTTGTCCCTCTGGTTGGTTAGTGTGTAAAGTCCGATTTTCATTTTAATACTCTTTCTTCTGTCCTGTTAGGGATACCCCTTGTGCGCCAATCGCCTTCGAGGGGGTTTTCTCCGTTATAAAAGTGTGTGCCCGGAAAAGGCTGGAACCTATAATTGCCGGAGATACATAGCGTTTTCCGGTTCTTGAACTTAAACGCTGCTGTTAATTGTCTGTCTTTGACTGTCTCACCGGGCAGGTAATACATCATCGAACAGCACACTGGCAGGTCAATCTGATTGCAAATATCCACACATCGCTGATGGTCCTCTACGGTTTCCTGCTTGTTGATAAGTTTTAACATTCTATCACTGCCGGACTCACCCCCGAAACGCACGCTTATAAAGCCCATAGCCTTCATTTTCTTGGCAATTTCCAGATTCACACAGTTAGAGCGAACAAAGCCCTTTAATCCAAACCTCTTGTTCAAGCCTTTAGTCATCCACATCTCATATATCTGGTTGAACCTTGCCAGGTTTACTACGAACAAATCATCCATCGTGTAGAGGATATTTGATTCTGGATACATCCGGTCAATGCACAATACCTCGTCCATAAAGTATTCCGCCGAATGGAACCTGACCTTGCCCCAATAGTTTTGAGAAGAGCAGAAATAACAATTCCAGGGGCATCCCCGGCTCGTAAGAATCGGGACCTCTTTGCCGCACGCGCCCCTGTAAGGAAGCTTTATAGTGTCAAGGTCTTCAATGTTCTCAGGACGCATTATTCTTTCAGTGGTCTTACCATCTATAATATCCTGCAACGCTGTCTCGCCTTCACCGATAACTATATGGTCAAATGGATAGTCCTTCAATCCTTCCCACATAGTACCCTGCCCGCCAATAACTACGGGGACATCGGCTGTTATTGCTATATCCACCGCTTCCTTCAGCCCGCCTACGGTAGAGCTCAGACCGATTAGGTCACAATCTGCAAGTTGTGTTCGGTCTTTGGCCAGTTCAATATCGGCACCAACGCAGTTGGCTTTCAGATAACCAATGCCAAGAGGCCACTCGCTTATGGGGTCCTCGCCACCACAGAGATAAAACTTAATCTTCATTGGCTACACACCCCTTCCATAAAACATAGGAGCATAAACATCGCGCCCCTGATGGTCCTGTTTCTTGTAAATCCTTATCTGCTTCCATGCAAATTCAGGGCAATTCTGTTGCAACTGCTCAAACCACCAATCCTGGTTTTTGACAGTGATATGAAGGGGCGGGCATCCACTACAGGCCATCTTAACGATAATTCCACTACCGCTTATCCTTGCCATCTCCTTTAGAATGTCAGGCATTTCGTCCTCTGGTAAATGCTCCAGCACATCAAAACTTACACAATAGTCAAACTCATTGTCCTTGAACGGATAAGGTGTTTCGGAGAGGTCGTGCTCAACAAACAGGTATTTGGACCTGTCATAAATCAGTTTATTGTCGAAAATGTCCACACCGGTAACGTCCACTTTTATATCCGATAACAAGTTGCACAATATACCATTACCACAACCAAGTTCGATAACGGATATGGGTTTAGGCTCATCTGTCCAGGGGTCATGGACAATACCGTCCTTGTCTCGCAGCAGATGAAGCCAATCACATACTACATACAGACCTTGATTTATTACCCGATAACGGGCGGAGGCCGTGTGCATCGTCCTGTATAAGTTTCTCTGACTATCTGCTATTTGTTGTAACGCTGTTTTCACGATAGTTTTCTCCTTCTTCATCTTCTTAAAGGTATAATCTCCTGCCAAGGGTGCTCCAAAAATAAAGAGCACCCTGGCAGAAGAAGGGTTTTCTTTAGTAGCCAAACAAGATGTAGTCGATGGTATCGGGTGAATTACCCGTACCCGTTCCATCTGCCTGTGAGATAGGTCCGCGTCTGGTGAACGTGACCTGACCATTCGACGGCGCACCAATCGTTGCCACAGCCGTTATACCGTCCTTCAACATCACGCCATGCCCAAACAAAACTTTTTTGAGTTTGGTAGCAATCGTGAAGGTCTGGCCGGACGCACCTGTTATACTCACGGCGTTGCCAATCTCCATTCGCACGCCGGCAAGCGTTACCATTTTCTGAATCATATTATCAAATGCTGCCATAATTAAAACCTCCTTTCAAAAAGGTCGTCTCCAAAAGAGGTTTCAATTAAGAGGTTGTGTCCGTTACCAGGCTGAACGCAGAAAACACGGCACAATCCGTATTAGTAGCAAGGTGGAACACGGCATAGCTCGAACTCGCAGCTAATACCATGTAACTCTGAGCTGATACGCCGCCGTCCGTAACATACGCAGCATCATCAAGGGTTGCGATAGTATCTTGTGGACAGACACCACCAACCCAAAACCATGCATAAGGCAGGGCGGTTGTTACTGAGGCAAGGGCTATCGCTATTGGTCCGGTCAAGCCCACTTCGCTGCCATCGTCATTTACGCAGAAATAATCTCCCGAAGCTGCCGCCGCCGTGTGCATACCACAGGTGTCCCTGATAGTGGCCTCTGGCACAGCTCCGTCGACGAATTTGAGGTACATCAAGGTTGCCCAACCATTGTTCGTCGCGTCATAAATCATGCGTTTAGTACCGAGGTCAAAGTCCTCAGTAGCCGATGGAGTTGTCCAATCAGACGGGTTTGGCCCATTAGTTACTTCGCCCGGCCAGTTGTCTATCAAGTAGAACTCTGTTGACAAAATTCCTACTGTCATAGTAGTACTCCCTTCAAAAATAAAGGTCGTTTGGGAAACTAATTCGAGCACAACGCCACGTCCCAAGTTACGTTGCGCTATTACGCCGTCATGCTGTTAAGCGGTGACGTTTTCGTAGTACAGATTGGGACCCGGATGCCAGCAAACGAGGTTGCCTGCGAACAGGACCCTCGCCAGCGTCATATCCGAACCACCGGCAATCTTCTTCTGGTCGAAGAACTCGGTGAGCTTGAAGTCCCTGGACGGGTCGATGAACATGTCCCAATCCCGCAGATTCAGGCCGTAGACCCTCCGCTCAAGAGCGCCGATAGCATCAGAGGTTTCGCCCATGATGGTGTTGTTAGCCGCCTTGAGGAACGGGTCCTTGATTATCCTGCGACTGTCGAGAATCATCTCCGTAAAGCCCTGACGGGCAGTACGGTTGGCCTCGATCTTGTAGGCCATCGAACGGGCCTCAGCCTCGGCCTGTAAGGACAGCCAGAGAACACCACCGAGGATTGTTATCAGGTCGGTATTGTCGCTCTCGATGTCCTCTAAAGGCTCGAACCACGTGCGCATCTGCGCGATGCCGATTGCCACCGCAGTCGCCTGGACCGCTTGTGTGATGGTGCCACCCATCGGCTGGAACCAGAAGCCAGTATCGGCCTTGGTGCCGGCACTGTACGTCCTGGTAACTTCGCCATAGGTAGTGTCAACTTCCAGAGCACTGTTCAAGCCCTGCATGTACTTGTTGCTGTCCGTCGCTTGGGTAGCAAGACTCGAATTGGCACTGCGGTAAAGCAACTTGCGCATGTGGACGCGAACGGCCTCGTTCGCCTTGCGCGTGCGGAACTTCGCCATGTTGTGGAGCTGTGTACCGTCCTTGGTCTGCCTGGCGTTTTCAAGTTCCTCGTCAATGTCAATCTGTACCGGACACTGGAATTTCTTCCTTTGGAACTTTATTTCCTCGGTCGTGTCCTTAACACCGTGACTGAGCTGCTGGTTGACGTTGTAGTCCTGTACCAAATCCTCGTGGGTGTCAACGTCCGCTTCCCTGGTGTACTTCTTACCGCCCTTGAACTGCAACGTCTTGCGCTCGAGCATAAGGGCCGTTACCGGATTCTTATGCATGTACTCAACCTCCCACGTGTTATCATGGAAATCGCGGGTCAGGTTGTCCAAATCCTGATGAAAACTCATTGGTAAATCTCCTTAATTCAACTTGTTCGGGCCGCTGCCGCCGCTTGCGCGTGTACTTCATCCAGCGAACCCTTTTTTAATTTAACTCCTGACAAGCTCGGCGGAGAACCACCACCTGAGCCTGTGTCGAGTGAGATAGAAGATTTGTCCTTACCGGCCTTTTCCTTGGCTTCCTTCGCGGCCTCTTTATAGCACTGCTCCATCGCCCGGGTCGCCTTGGTGGGCGAGCCCTTCTGCACCTTGCCGTCCGCCACACGCTGATTGAACTTTGCAACGGCGGCGTTGCGGTGTTCCGTGCCGTATTCGGTGTCAAGACCCTGCAAAAGCTCGTTATAGTCAGCGTTGCGTGCGAGCTTGGCTGTGTCGGCCTTTGCTTGGACCTCATAATTGCTCTTCGCTTTTTCGAGATTCTCAATGCGGGTATCTTTCGCCTTAATAGCCCCTCTAAGCGAGTTGATGGCATTCACCAGAGCAACATCAGTGCCTTCGTAATCCTCCGCCTTCAGCTCGGCGGTAGCAATGCCCTGGTCGGCAGCTTTTGATTCGAGAGCAGCAAGCTGTTCCTTGAGGCCCTTATTCTCCTGCTGTTGTGTATCAAGCTGGCCCTGGACCTCGGTAGCAGTAGCCTGAGCTTCCGCCGCTTGGTCTCGCGCCCGCTGCGCATTGGCTTTTTCCTGGTCTAAAGCCTGCTGTGTCTTGGTGTAGACCTTGTTGTCTTTGAGGTCGGCCTCTTCCGCCTCGGCGATGGCCTTACTTACGGCATCACCATCAGCTTTAGTTCCGCCTTCACCTTCAGAACCTTCAGGAAAGAACCGTACAAACGGCCCGTAAAATTTCGCCAATTCAATGGCCCGATGTTTCATTTCTTCTTTTCTCGTACTCAACATAATTGCGCTCCTTTCGTTTGAGACTTAGCCTCTTTCCGGGGCTTCTCTATAACCAGAGCCGGCTCTTTAGACCGAGCCTGTTTAGCCGACTTGGTTTAACAGGGCAGCAACGAGCGACCCTGATTGCTTCAAATAAAAAAAACCCCTGCACATCCCATCAGAGAGACATACAGGGGTATCTTTCAACTTGTCCTGCTAACGATATTTAGTTTTTACAAAGAGCTATTTCTTCGGACACTTTTCGCCGCGTGCCCGCCTGCGACCACTCAACCCCTTACGTGCCCTATCAGACCCTTTATAAGGACCTGACCCACTTCTTACACCTTTTTTGTTACGTCCCATACCTATTTCCCTTCTTCTACTCGCCATAAAATCCTTAGTGCCAAAGGCCCAAGATAAATCGAAAGCATTATCTCGCACCATTCGAGACCTATCGTCCATCGCCAAAGTTCATAGGAAAGATAAATTCTTATTCCTCCACCCAAATAAATCACTTTGCCTTTGTTATACCAAGTCATAATCCTTTCCCTTCTTCATACTTCGTTCTTCGTGTTTCGTTAATGTCCTTCAAAACACCATCCTTAAAGTTCAGTTCCAGCCTGCCGGTAAATCGTTTGTACCGCAACAGCAGGTCCTCCAAATACGCAACTATTCTTCTTGCGGCCTTACTCATTGCTTCGCCCAATCAATCCTTGCATAGTTTTCCCGGTATGCTGGAGTTGCCGCTGTTAATCCACATTTCGGATGCTCCTTCATATACTCACGCTTGCCTCTGGCTTCGCCCTTCTGGACAGCGGCCTTCTCAGCAGTGTCCAAATCACCTGAGAAGATTGTCTTATTGTCGTCAGTTAATTCGCTCATTATGTCGCCGTTTCACCTTGCCGCTCAACATACTTATAAAGAACTCGCCAGGCGAGGACTATTCCAAAAACGCCTAAATGCACGTTTACAAAATGAGGGTAACACTCAAGGCCAAACAAGAACGCTCTTGCTTCAAAGTAAACGCTTATGTGTGGCTTTTGTAAGTGCAATATCTTTCTCGTGCTATACCACATATCAATTTTCCTTCTTCTACCTCATGTTACGCACCTGTTTTATCTTTTTCATCTTACGTTCAAACTCGGCAAAGGTTATCTTGCCGGTAGCCAGCCTGTATCTCAGGTCTTCTTCTTTCCTGCTGGTTAAGCATGGCCGTCGCGTCTGACCTTTACCTGCCTGTCCGCTTACCATCTATGCTGCTCCCTTCTTCTTCTGCTCCGGTGGCCCTTCGCCCATATCCGGGGCCAACTGACCCGCCTGCACTAATAACTGGGCCAACTGCTGTAATTCCGGTATCGGCACCTGCTGTAAAAACGCCTGTACCTGCTCCGGTGGTAGTTGCATCAATAACTGGCCCATGCCAATAAACTGCCGGAATAGCTGCAAGCCTTTATATCTGGCAAGTATCTCTCGTCGCTTCGAGATATTTAGTACCCGCAGCATGTCCTCAATCATCGGGTTCGGTATCGGGTTCTCTAACAACTGATAAGCGGCTGCGTACTCCTGCTGCTTCTTCTGCTCGTCGAATGGTAGGGTTGATCCAGGCTCGATATTGACATCAAAGCGAACGTCAAGCATCATCTGGTCGGCCCGCATACCACTTTGCTTTTCGTCGGACAGCATCTTCATAAGCCGCTTCGGGTCATAGTTTCGCTGGCAGAGTTCAGCTACCAGTGTCATCGTATCGTCAATCCACTTATCGAGGAATATGCCCTGCAAGCCGACGTAATCCAAAGCGTTTTGATTGAGCCTGACAATCTCAGCCTTCGTTTGCTGGCCCTTCTCTGCTTCGCCCCTGGCTACCGGGTGCATAAACTCCTGAGCGTCAATGTCCTTCTTGAGGATTTCCGCCAACGTAGCAACAGCAGGGTCGAGAGGTGGATATTCGAGGTTCTTTATCTTATCGAGCTTGCCTCTTGCAGCCACGATGATTCTGCCGAGTCCGGTGATAGCATCCTTCTTACTGCGTACCTTCCCGTCCCGGCCCCTGGCCAAAGCCCCAGCCTCTACAACCTTCGTCGGGTCTGCCGTCCTTCTGACCTGATTGACCATCGAGCTTACGGTGATATTGAGGAAGTCATTGTTGTTCCGGGACATTTCAACGGCGTTACCACCCTGCCACATGTGCGGCAGAATATGATATGGCATCACGGTAAACGGCCATCGGCTCCCTTTATAAACCTGGTCCTCCTCCTTTGGATTGAGTATCGTCCTGCCTATCCGCAAGACAAACCGCCCATTCGGGTACAATGGCTCGCTGTATTCTTTAGTAACTTGCTTGGGCCAATCGGTAAGCGGCTTCATTGTTTTCGGGTCCAGGAATACTCCGGTTGTCTCCTCCTTGACAATCGTGCCCTGACGCAACAACAACTCTTCTGGCACGTTATCCTCTATCTTGACGTGCTTCTCCTCGTAGTCCCGCCAATATATTTCCTCAATATCGACGTACTGCTGCTTATCGCTGGATACGAGGTCGGCTGACAAACTGCCCGTAACAGTGCCTTGGCCGAGTATCAACGTAACCAACTTAGAGAACATATTCTGACGTGAAACTGAAAGCGCTTGGCCCTTCTGGTCTGTGTAAGTAATCATATCAGCAGCCGTATATTTTGGGTCGGAAGTGCTATAAGCCTCTGTCTCTATAGCTTTTTTATGGTCTTTCCAGCGGTTCTGTGCCCACTCAAGCTTCACCCTTCGGCGTGTGCCGCAGTTCTCGGCGGTTGCAAGGTTCTCGGCTGATGGGTCTGCCCAAAACAAAGCAGGATGCACGAAATACTCGTCGGCCTTACCCGTCCAGGACTTCATCACATCATCCCATCCACCTATAGGCCGGTTCTCCCACTGTGTCTTGCCGACCATATAGCCGAACACGCCACAGTCCAGCAGGCCCTTAATGAGCTTCAGCCGCATACTAAGCTCGTAGGGCGATTCCCACAGGTATTGTAAGTGTCCCGCCCACTTCTCAGCATACTCAGTAGCGCCCTCCTGCTCATCATCCCAGGCGTTAGTGAGTATCTTTGGATTATTACCAGCCAATTTCGCTATCGTCTGGAACATCAAGGGGTATATACGGTTAAGGACTATGTACTCCCAATTTTCTTTCAGGTTCCAGCCCTGAAGCTGTTGGCTCCACACATACTGGACGGCGGTAAACCACATGTCCATCCACTTCTTCGTTACCGTCATACCGGCATCTCGAATATCGTCGAGAAAAGCGTTAAGGTCAGGATGCTTGTCAGCTATCCCTGCCGGGTTCCCGTGAGTTGTACCTTCCTTTGGGTTCAACTTTTACTCCTTAGTTCACGCCTGATATAATCGCGCCGAATGTGGCCATTGTCGTAGCGCCGCCGTCGAGGTCTACTTCGAGGAACAAGTCCTGCCAACCATAAGCATCCACCTGCAAGATGGCTTGGCGGTTATTGCCACTGTCCAGGACAGTTACCTCGTCGGACAGAACACCTGCCGTTGCCGTGATAGTATCGACCCATTTTGTATTGGTGAGAGTCGAGCCAGTAATGGGGTCAACAGCGCACACTTGTGTACCAAGGGTCATAACGCCTGAGACTAACAGTGTAATAGGTCCGAGCATTTTGCGTCTGCCATACAGCTTGTAGGTCATATCTTCATCAGCTGCGTCAGAGCCATAGCCGCTTATCAAGATACCAGCCACGTCCTTCATCTTTGCATCATTGAGACTGAAGATATTTGAACTCGGCCAGTCAGTAAATCCGAACGCCGCCAATGCCGTGTCATCAACGGCCACAACGTTACGCAACGAGTACCAGGGTAGCTTTATCGTGTTATTTATCATTTGGTTGTTCTCCTTAAATTTAATCCCAAATTCCAGCTAAAACGTGCAGGTAGCCTTTATTGTCGCCCATTCCGTCCCCGTCCACATCAGGACCCAGGTCTCATCTACAGCATCAAAAGTTCCCACCTCCGGGTCCTCCGTCTCGTGATTGGTAACAGAAACCGTGCTTGAATTACTTGCCTCGGTCATTACTATAGTAATCGTTTCGCCGATATAACGACCGCCTGGCAGGGTCGCTGTCACTGCAGCGCCCGATGAATCCACGGGAACTTCTCCCCACCACGGCTGCAGGGTTATCGTGCCGGTGGCTGTCCTTCCTACCGACCTGTTGTTTCGGGCAACCAAACTGCTAATGGCGGTTTCTTCGTGAATTTTGTTCCCCTCACTCAGGACCGCAGGGGTCATATCATTGTCGACAATGGTTATATTGCTGCAGCCGGTGCGCAGGTAGACTAACTGAGTGGGGGTAGTACTTGTATTTGACCATACATTCCCCTGCATAAGAACATAGCTTCCGGCAATTTCACAGCTCCCCCAAGTATTGTATTCAAAATGATTGTTGAAAAGGCCCACATAACTACCCGTTGCCGAAACGTACAAGTCGGCCTTGCAGTCGTAGGTATAGCAGTTGGAAATAAGAACGCTGTTCCCGTCGACGTAGAACGCAGTCTTGTGTATGCCCTCCAAAATACAATTATTAATAACGATGCGCTTTGCCGTGCTTGTGACATGGATACCCTTTTTATATTCCGTCGTGGATGTCTTGAAGATACAATTCGAGATACTGATATTCTCCGCGTCTGATATATCCACAGCATCGGTTGCGAAATCTACAATCGTGCAATTACTCACGGCGATGTCTTTGGCGTGCTGGATATAAATACCGCTCTGCGTAGAGCCGGTGCCGTTAACATTGCTTACTGCGATGTTTTCATTGTTCCGTCCATCTGTTTGCCATTCGATACAAATGTGTTCGGTTCCGGGGTTGCGACTAATGATATTACTGCAATTAATAAATGTACTCCCGTAACCAATAAAAACGGCATGATTACCCGAATTGACGGTAGTAATATTGTTTATCGTTCCATCATTGCAGTCGCTCACTATAAGCGTGTCCTTGTTTGTGTCACAAATATATAAATTACTTAAAGAGAACCGCTTCACTGTTTTCAAATATAACCCATACGAGGAAGCGCCGCCTTGCCCCGTGCCGTCGATTGTCATATCAGAGACTACGACATCTGTCTTGGTATCAGCTTCCAACATAGTCTCCATAAGCGTAGCAGTTGCCTGGAAAATTGTATTACGGCCATAGCCCTTAAGAGTAAGGTAAGAACGCAGATTAATTTTGCCGTTAATGCTGAACGTTCCTTCGCCGGGAGAAACTTTGCCCCCAATAGCAGGCAGGGCGTCTATCGCCGCCTGTATCTGGACCTGGTCATCTACACCGTCACAAATATAATCAGCAGAGGCTCGAACCTTGGCAGACGCATCTGAGGCCGCCACAGAAAGAGTGTAGCCCGACCCCCTGTCCGGCCCCTTCTTATGTCTGCCTCGTCCCCACCAGCCCTCAGCAACCGAGGTACACAACAATAGCAATACAAGCCCTACAATTAGCTTCTTCATTCGGCCATCTCCTTTTCTTTCTCATCGTCAAGTAGTTCAAATTCCGCTGGGTCTTTCCTGGCCCCGAACAAGCCTTTATCCTCTACGGAATCATCCCCTTTACTCATCCGTATCTCGTAGGAAGCTTTCCAGCCGAGTCTAAAACCGACGATTGTTACCGCCACGCCGATAGCAAGGCCGACCACAAAGCAGATTATGGGGATGATTATTGGAATACACTCAGTCATTTACTGAACTCCGGGCATACAACGTGCGTAATATCCGGCCCAAATACGGCTTCCGCCTCAAGGCCAATGAACTTGGGTGTAGCCATCGCCAAGGCCACCATTACAACAATGAACATAATGATAAATGCGGTATTGGCTATTTTTGTCTTACTCACTCCCCAAATCCTCCAACAGCTCATCGCAGTACGCCGCCGTCAACTCGTCGCTACGACCTTCCTGCTCAGGCATATTTCCCTGCTCAATCATCTTCTTGAACCACTTGACCAACGTGGTCAGAGAGTGAGCATGTTGCCCTGAAATGGTTACATCTTTACTCTCTTTTACTGGCTTATTACAAGATGGACAGAGCAATTCCCCATCATCTCCTGGCTCGCAATCACCAACAAAACCAGCCCATAAACAAGCTATACAAAACATAGGCACTTCGGTTATTGACCGCAGCGTTTTTGCCGCTACCCTTCCCACACCCTGACACATTGGGCATTTGATGAAATTCCGCTCTGCCGCCCATCCTACGGTACTGTGCCAGTGACCATCCCCTTTACATCTTGGACACATCACAAGTTGTTGTTTCCTTTCCTTACTCATAATCAGACATGTCCTCATATAAAAGGTCCAACCCGTCCGGATCCTCGCCCTCGTCATCAACGTCCATAGCACCCATAACGGCAATAGGTCGCTCCGGTTTCTCGTCCGAGCGGTCCCAACTCAAATCCTCATTCAACGGGCATCGCTGATGTAATTGAACCAAGCCAGCTAACGTGATAACACAATCGTCTTTCTCCCCTATCTCTGCCCTGGGCTTGCCATCCGGCCCCCACACATATACCCGCATCTCCTCAATAAAGCGAATATCAAAGACACCAAGCTCATGTTCACGGCTTACTGTCTGAAGGTCGGCAATCATCGGCTTTTTGGTCAGTTGTGTAGTACGCCATCCGAGCTTCTTGGAGTCCTCTCGCTGGACCTCCTCTTCTTTGTACTCACGGCTGTAAATATACGGATAGTCAGCTTTCTTCATGGCGTCGAGGATACTCTGGCCGATAGAGTTCATCTCAGGACTCGCCCAGGCATAATTGAAGTATTTGCAACCTAAGATGAATTGCTCCGCAAAATCAATGGTATCTGGCCTGCCATAGTAGGTCATAGGCACTTCGAAGTGGTTGCGGTCTAATATAGCAGCCACAGAACGGTCAGGGTCGCTCTTGGCATCATTCGGGTCAGATAACATCCCTTCAGCCACATCCCCAAAGCCTACGTAGCTGTGGTGCTTCACAGGCCACTTCCATACGGACCAGCAGTTCTCTTTGCGGTTTACATGGCGATACTTGACCTTGCCCCCATCCCCCTCATAAAACTCGATAGTAGCGGCTGGCGGCCTGCAATTCTTTGCCAGAACATCCAAGTCTATAGGCTTGAATACCGCCCGACCCGTGCTCTGGAAGGCTTCTCTTGCCGTCCTGGGATATTCAGCCTTGAACCTGCTTATATCATTGCCACACTTGTTCTGCACAGTCTGTAAGGCAAAGTATATCTGTTCTGGCGATAGCACCACATCCATTGCCAAGCCCTCTTTGACATACTCTTCCATCTCCGGGGTCATGTTCGGCACCGTCGTACAGCCTTGGGGTAATGTCTTTTGGTACTCGGGAAAGTCCTGCCACGATAAAAAGACGGGCAGATAACCAGTATAATCGTGCGGGTCCCTCCGCAATCTTTCCACAGCATCCCAATAATGCTTGTAAAACGCACCGCCTACGCCGTTTGCCGTTGATTCGAGAACTACCATAGTATCGGGCTCGTTAGGTACTTCTTGCAATAGGCCGAGCAGTTGGGTATCGGCATTGGCCCAAAACGCCACCTCTGTCGCATGAACTTTTTGAGTAGTACCACCACGTCCGAGTGTTTTCGTGCCCGCCGTCTGGCACAGCATACTTGAGCGATGTGGTGGGCTGTACCTAATCTCTTTGGCCGAGGCCCTATCAGTCAGAAGCACAAGGTCTTTTGGCATTTCCTGTTGGAATGTCTCACACATACGAAATACCTTGTCGGTCGAGACCTTATCCATTGAGACGATAGAACCATGCACGTTCGGCTTGCGATTAATGTCCTCAAAGATACACGCTTCGATGAACGTCGATATCCCCTCCTGACGAGCTTTGAGAACAACCAGCATAATCGGCAGATTGTGCTTGCGCTGTAGGGCAATGGCATTGTGGACCTTGAGCTGTGCCACATTGTGCACCAATGGCACGAGCTGGCTCTTCTTATCGACTATCTTCAGGTATTGCGATTGCCAGCCTAAAGACGTTCGCTTATAGTCGTCAAGCAGCTCTCTATTAAATTGTCTGCGGGGCGCTTCCGTTGCCGTTGCTACCACCATTAACCCCTTCTATGCTCCTACTGTCCAGCCCTGTGCCTGCTGCCTCTGTTTCTGCTATCAGCCGTTTAATCTCCTCAACTGTGATTGGCTCTCTTCTCACTTCCTCAACCCTGTGGTCAATCTCCTTCTTATCGCTCCATCGGTGCGGTTGCCTGTTCTTCAGCCAGAATATCTGTGCTGTAACATCTGGAGCTATCCCTTTCCTAACAATCTTCGTTACAACCAATGACTCTTCAACGGCCTTCTCGGCTGTTTCCCCCTCTGGTATATCAGCAGCATCTACCTCGCCCTTATCAACAATCGCTGGTTCTTTAGTGATTTCATCGTAACTATAGCCTGTAGCACGTTTTAACAAGGATTGCTCGACAACCTGGCTATCAAATTCATCCTTGCCCTTTTTTAAGGACTGTAGAAACTGAGGATGCTGCTTTTTCCACACATTGATTGTCTTCTCCGACACCTTGAACTGAGCAGCTAAGTTCTTGTCTGTATAACCCTGTTGGCGGCACAATTCCCCCGCCTCCTCTACATATTCTGCTTTGTACTTAGTTGGCCTGCCTCCTGCCATTACACCGCAACCCCCATAAGCTTATCTTCCCGGACTTCGGAATGTCTCAGTATATCACTAAATCCTTTATTTGCCTCACCGTTACGCCAGAAACCTTGAAGTACGTTATCTGGCAAAGAGAACCGTGTACTGCAAGCTCCGCATTTGCCTTCAATTTCCATCCACTTGCTGCCACCTATACTCTTGCGTGAAAAGTACAAATCTTCAGAGGTACAGACCGGACAGAACAATTTCTCCTCTTGCCTGATATGCTTTTCCACATCCAGCGCGGCGTGCAAAGCTGCCGATACCGTTTTGTTCGGTAGATAGACCAGTATCATACCTATAATATCGGCATAAAGTGAGGTGGCAACTTAAGTTCTAATGGCCACGCTCAGCCTCTAAATCCATCAAAGCGCTGTGGCTATCAGCCTTCCGGGCCTCGGCTTTCATCTTCTTCAGGGTCCGAATAAGTATGCGATTCCGTCGATGTCCCCCTTTTTCTGAGAGTCCAGTTATTATGCGATTAATGGTATCGTAAGGTAATAAAACCCCCACTACTGGCTTGTCTCTGTCCAGCCTGGTCAACTCATCCCATAGTATCCCGTTTGTAGTTCTCAGGAGTTCTATGGTTCGTTCGAGACGCTGCTCGCCATTCAGAAACCCTAATCGGTAGAACGTCCGTTCGGTTTCAGATATTTTGCGACGTTTCTTCTGTTTCGCTATCTTTGCCTTCATCCTCGGCGTCCTTGCCTTCAGTTGTTGCTGCTTTGTCTCCCTCTTGCTGCTCATCATACATCTTCGCCTTCAGCAGCGACTCAAGTGTTAGTTCTTGTGCTTTTGAAAATCTACCCGTTGCTGTACGCTCTAATTGTTCAATCTGCTTTTCCAAGCCGTCAGCTTCCCGCCCTATGTTTGCGACTACATCGGCCTTGCTTTCACAATTCAGCATCGCCAGTATTGTCTGTGTTGTCGAGTGGAGTTCGTGTGCGGCCTCTCGTAAGTAGGCAGTGTCAGCCTCTATCATCAGGCGGCGCGATTCAAATTTGCTTATTCGCTCCCGCATCTGCCACATGGCAATCATAACATTGCGGTTGCGCTTCTTCTCCCCAACTAGCTCTTTCTGTATTTCAGCCCTAAACTCGTTCTTTAATTCACGTTCGGCCATTTCTGTGGCCTCCTTTCTTCGTAAACAACATTTCTTATATTTCCGGCCCGACCCACATGGGCACAACTCGTTACGTCCTACTTTTACCATTATTCAAACAGGCCCCTTTGCTTTTTCTGCAATCTTGTTAGCCTCTTTCGCAGCTCCTTAGTTTCCGCCTTTCTGCATTTCTCCGAACACTCAAACTTGACACACGCAGGCTCACCCCGCAATCTTGTCTCCTGTCGTTTACTACAGTATTCGCCGTCCCAAAATAAACAGTTTCGGCAGTAATACTGTATCTTGATTTTCGGCGCATCGGTCATATCAGCTTTTCCATAACGGCATTTGTCCTTATTTTTGCTCTTTTATTCGTTTTTTGCTCAATTCCACTTGGCTCTCTCGTATATCTATCCCCATCCACCTTCGGCCAAATTTCTCAGCAACGGCTAATGTTGTTCCGCTGCCGGAAAACGGGTCTAATGTGATACCGTCCGGCGGACAAAATGACTTGATGAAAAACTCTACCACCTGCTCAGCAAACGGGGCTTCGTTCTCGTGCGCAAGTTTACTGCCCATATTACCGCCGCCAACTTTGCAAGTAAGAATGTTCCCTGGGTTGGCTTTTTTGGGAGGATTATATGCTTGCTCTTCCATCTCCCCACTACATCGCCTTTTTCTATGCAACCTCACCCCTGTGCGCTTATTTCTCCGATACCCATCTTGTGTTCGATAACTCATCGCACCGCCAGGCTCATATTTGCAAGGCTGTCCCATTGCTGTATTATCCGACCAGGGCAGCTTGCCGCCGTTGGTGCAACAGATGATAAACTCGTAGTCATTTCTCAGCCAGTCCGGTCCGCCACTTCCAGGAATACCTATGCGGTGATATGCTGGCGGCTTGCGAAGCGTAATACCTGCCCGATGCAAATCCGCCATCAAGAGAACCGGCGTTGCCGACCACTGAAATTGTCTGGTCCTGCCCTCAACAACAAAAGCCACTAATCCCTTACAAACCCGCACACACTCTTTGATAATAGGGACCATCCAGTCCACCCAGGCCTGGCCCTTTAGCTTGAAGTCCATATTGTAAAGCCGTGCATCCTCATAAGGTGGACTACCGAAAACCAAATCCACTGAGCTGGTTGGCATCTCCTTCAGGACATCTTCTGCCCGTCCGCATACAATCTGATTTACCGGCAAATCCTTCACGGCTTCTCCCTTAGCTCTTGCAGTACCCTCAACATTGCAGCCCTGAAAGCTGCATTACACATTGCCTCGAAGTTCTCAACTTTGCCAAAAGAATCAAGACATCTTGCAACATCAGCCACCCACGACTTTTTGTATCCAGCAGCCATTACAGTCGCCAATTCCTCAACTGGTTGATGGGGATATTTTGCAATTACCTCTTTTCCCACTCCACCTTTTTTGAGTACTTCATACAAAGCGTCTTCTATGTCCTGTTGAATCTGCGTAATCATATCGGCTTCTCCCTTATTCTTAATTCTTCCTGTATTGACTGATATATTCTTAACGCCTGCATCCATCGGGCATCTGGTGGGACTACAAGAAAGTGTCCCCCAAACAGAGCTAAGGCGGTGTGTCCCTCTTTGCGTGCACAATCCAGCGCGGCCTTGAAGGGATTATTTACTACCTGAAAATCCAGGCCCTCAATAACTCTATCACCAAACAAAACATCACACTCGGCGGCAATATCCTCAAGAGACCGCTGGGTGGTTCTGGCTGCAAGCTCGTACAATAAGCTCATATCGGCTTCTCCCTTACTTTCTCGCTGCCAAGAAACTAATCTTTTTCACGTTTTTATCTTCTGCCATTACCATTTTCCGCATATCACTCAGTCTGAAGGCTGAATTGTTATCAAGATTGTATGCGATAATCGCAGACATACAGCCCTTCCTTGGCTTTTTCCAATCGACAAGGGCGGTGCAACTACGACAAACAGTATTTCCGTGTAAGCTCATATCGGCTTCTCCCTTTTCTGTAATTCTTCCAGCCATTCGGATGGGTCCTTACTGACCATACCGTTTATACACGCCTGCTTCATATATGTAGGTACACTCGCCTCCTTGCCCTGCCTGACTATTTTGAGAGCAGCATCTATAAAGCCATCCTGAAACTTGCCCGCCCTGCGCCCGAGTGATTGGCAGCCGAGGACGAGCCAGTCGAGAAGCCTCAATGATTCATATTCATTGATAACGCCAACTCGGTCTAAGTATTGACGGTATGTTTCCCCTGTGGCTTGATAATGATAAGGCGTCCACCTAAAGTCTATTTCGCCCAACAATGGCTCAATCGAAAGGCCCAGCTTGATATTGGCAAATCGACTTTTGAGTTCCAATAGGTGTGGTGTCCTCTTGTCCGCTAATTCCTGGTTCGGTGTGGTTGCCATAATGATTCGGTTGTCCGAAGGCCAGATGATAGACAGGTTCGCTGCAACCCGCTCAACTTGCTTGGTGGTCAATACCCAAACCAAATCCGGCCTCTGGCGCATAACATCCCATGCCTCACTCCGCCACTCATCCGCCTGCGGCAAAAAGAAATCAGACCAGGGACAGACAAATACATAACTGCCAGGTTCCCACTTCCAATTGCGCCTATCCCTCGTCTGTGTCAACGGCTGATGCCAGGTAGCTTTTGATGTCCGCACTACCTTGTACGGATTATGGCCGTACCGCTTCATTCCCCTGTGCGCATAGCAATTAGCACACGAAGGGTCATCTTTAACGCCCGGACAGCCCATCCACGGGCCCCACGAGTACTCCACATAGTCTATTCCACTAATGCCCATTGTTCAGTCCTCAAAACCATTTATAATCTTCAATTTGGTCTTCCTATAGGGCCTTTTCCCTTTCCCCTACCTAAACCTCGACCTTTTCCTTTGCTTCTAATTTTAGATTTACCATCACATTTCTTTTTAGCCATCTTTTAACCCTTTCTTTGTCTCGTCAATTACATACACTTTTAATTCCTTCACCGTTTTGCCGTGTTTGACGAATTTGCTTTTATAAAACAGGTCATAACCGTGCTTGGCTTGATACTGCCCATAGGGTGCGGAGGACATAATCTCCCACAGTCGCCAAGCTTTGGTCTTACCACCGCCGTACATTTCGCCGTCGTTAATGTAATGCGTGCGCCAAGTTCGAGTATATTCCCACTCAAACTCCATCTTCAACCACCTTTCTTGTCTTTGAGGGCTTGCTCAGGTAAAATTATTGGCTTCCAGTGGGTTACTTCGCTTAAAATGCCTTGTCCAAAGAGTTCCCATCCCCAATTGTTTTCCTCCATTTCGCCATAAAAACCCAAGGCCGGCGCTAGGGAATCTACGGCTTTGGCATTTAACAAAACCCACACTGTTGCAACGTTCTTTGGCAATCTCTCGCTTATGGGTATCCACCGATGTTTTTCCAGCGCCGACTCAAGCTCCGCTATCCGCTGGGCCTGCTCTTTATGATAATCACATTCCTGTAATAGTTTTCCCTCCTTGCTCCACATACAAGCACAACGGCCAGCAAGGTCGGCTTCAAGTTGCTCGATTATGGCTATCGCAGAGTCGCCGTGAGCTATACCTTTCAGCTTGTCGTTCTCGCCCTCAAACTCCGCGAGCCGCTGAGCCTGCTTGTTGCTCCAGTTCTTAATGCCCTCCTTGCTGATGTTTTTTAATAGTTCATTTTTAGACTTGGCGACGGCGAGGTCGGCTTCTGCTTTTACTAATTTGTTTTTTAAGTCGCCGATTATAATCGTGATGTGTCCATCTAAAGCTGAACCAGCTTTTATTTCTTCGCTCATTCTTTCACCTTGTCGTTCTCGCCCTCAAGCTCCGCGAGCCGCTGGGCCTGCTTGTTGCTCCAATTTTTGACACCCTCAATACTAAGCCTTTCTACAATAAGCCGCTGATTTTTAGGTTTTGTAATCAGGCTTATCGCTGTCGAAATAATGTTTTTTAATACCTCGTTTTTCTCTTTGGCGACGGCGAGGTCGGCTTGGAGCTTGGCAATCTTGACCTTCTGTGCGTTAGCCAGTGATATGGCCTTCTGTCCCTCTTCGCTGATTAGCATATCTTGCTCGCTCATTTTTTCACCTTTGCAATCCACTTACCTATAACTCGCCTGCCAAATTCCTTTTCAATAACAAGAAGACCCTTTTCGGCAAGAAAACGCATCGCTTGTGCATTTGTGCTAATTGCCATACTGTCTAACGTTCCGTCTTGGCACGTACAATTTTGTGAAACGATTTCTTGGTTCAGTTCTACTATATCAACCTCAAGCTCCGCTATCCGCTGGGCCTGCTCTTTATGATAATCACATTCCTGTAATAGTTTTCCCTTGCTCCACATACAAGCACAACGGCCAGCAAGGTCGGCTTGGAACTCCGCAATCTTGGCCTCCTGTGTATTAGCCAGTGAGATGGCCTTCTGTCCCTCTTCGCTGATTAGCATATCTTTCTTACTCATTTTTTCACCTCAAACTTAAAGCCTTAACCAAAAACATATTTAGCAAGCACACAGGGCTTTATTTGGCACTTTTCGCATACTTCTGGATGCTTCTTCAATTGCCTTAAAACTTTCGCTGCCTTTGCGTGCGTTAATGGTTTATTTGTACAGATTCGTTTTACAGGTTTCATTGTTAATCCTCAAACTTAAAGCCTGGCGGCGCAAGGTGCGCCAGCTTGTCGGAGCGTTCCTTGAAAAAAGTAGAATATCTTAGTTCGACAACTCTGTATGTATGAACGCCACCCTCGCCACCAACACGGTCCACACAGTAGCCCTTCGGTATCAGGGCATGGCGAAACTCTTTTAGTCGGGCCTGGTACTGGCCCTTGCCGGCGTCCATCAGCATCTTTGTCGTTACGGGCAAGTTGATTTTGCAGTGGAACTTGAACAGG